>CATOJU010000078.1 GCA_951800555.1 uncultured Rickettsiales bacterium
CAGATGGTATTTTATATCTCATTAAATATTATCCTGATATAACAGATAAACAAATTAGAAGATTAATTAATACTACTACTCCTATGATAGAATCCATTAGAAATAAAACCCATTGGAATATTAAGGAAATAAAACCAAGAGATCCTGTTAGTTTAGGTCTCTGTAGTCAATCTCAATTTAATGCTGTTATAGAAGAGGTAAAGGGGTAGTGAGATTTTATAATTTTAATAACTAATTTATGTGAGAGTAGATATGACAATAACATTTAATGGTAGCATAAGAGAAGAAATCGGTGGTTCTTCTGCTAAAAAAATTAGAAAAGAAAATAAATTACCAGCTGTAATTTACGGAGATAATGGTCAATCAAATATAAATATATGTATTGACTTAAAAGAATTTGAAAAAGAATATAGAAAAGGCGGTATTGAAACCAAAAATATAGAAATAATAACAGAAAAAGAAACTTTTGAAGTAATTTGCTATCAAATAGATTTAGATCCAGTTACAGATAGACCTAGACATATAGACTTTATTTCAACAAAAGCCAAAAAAGAAGTAAAAGTTTTAATGCCTATTAAATATATCAATAGAGATAAAGCATTAGGTTTAAAAAATGGTGGTTTTGTTAATGTTTTAGTTAGAAAAATTCCATTGATTTGTAATCCAAAAAATATTCCTCCCTATATACAAATAGATTGTACTCCTTTAAGATTAAAACAATCTATAATGTTATTTGACTTGAAATTACCAGAAGAAACTAAACTTGTTTCTAAAAAAAATTTGATGTTAGTTAAAGTTATAGGTAGAGGTAAAGATACAGTTGATGCAGCAACTGCTACTGCAGCTACAGCTGCCACAAATAATACCACTGCGAATAAAAAATAATTTTTATATAAAATAATTTGATCCATTAAAATTTAATGGATCAAATTTTTTATGGAATTTAAATAATGAAATTGAAAGTTTAAATAAAACAATAGAAATAAAAGAAAAACAGAGATAACTGACCTATTATTATAATTAATTGGGTTGATCCAATGGTAGTTTTATTTTTTATTTTTTCTTAATAATTTTTCTTTTTTATATTTTGAAGTAGATATTTACAAAGCAAAAAAAACTAAAAACAAATACCACTTTAATAGATCCTTTCGCATAATACACTTTCCTTTATCTTAAATCTTAAGCTTAAAATCATAAATATCATACTATGGGATTAAATTTTAAGCCAAATATCCCTTCTTAAAGAAAATAAATTTAATAAAAATAATTATAAAATAAATAAAAAATGGTAAAAGTTTTTTTAAAATATATAGAATCAATACAAGGTATTATAACTTAAAAAGTTTATAAATGTTGATTTTATTAAAAAAACCAATATAAAATTAATTTCAACTAAATAAATTATATTTTTATTTTTTAACTAAAAAATACAATTATTGGATAAGATTATAAACTTTTTTAAGTTGCAATCACGTTCCAGCTTTTATTTTTAAGTTGACTTTTCAAAAATAATATATTACACTAAATAAGTTATTTATAAGGTTGTCACAAAGTGACACTTATTCTTATTATTAATTATTAATTAAATAGGAAGATTGGCCATGCCTTTTTACGAATTAATTTATATTACAAGACAAGATTTATCACCAACAGAAGTTGATAATTTAACAGATAATTTTACAAAAATTTTAGAAGAAAATGGTGGCAAAGTAGCCTCAAAAGAATATTGGGGATTAAGAACATTAGCTTATAAAATAAATAAAAATACAAAAGGACATTATGTTTTACTAAATATAGATTCTCCATATCCAGCTGTTAAAGAACTAGAAAGGGTGATGGGATTCAACGAAAATATAATTAGAAAAGGAATATTTAAACTAGATCATTTACCAACAAATAATTCTGATTTGATGGTTTCTGTAAGTGCAAAAGATTACAAAAAGAATTAATTAATTAGAGGTTTATATGATAGAAAATACAAATTTCAACGGTGAAGTTGACCAGGAAGGTTATTTGAAAATATCTCTAGTAAATCAAGGAATGTTAGCAAGAAAAAGGAGAACTTGTCCTTTAAAAGATGTTCCTGTTGAAGATATAAATTTCAAAAATTTAAAATTATTAAATAAATATATTTCCGAGAGAGGAAAAATAATACCAAGCAGAATTTCCGGTGTTTGTGCTAAAAAACAAAGAAAATTATCACAAGCAATAAAAAGAGCTAGAAACTTAGCACTTTTATCTTTTATAAGTAAAACAGAGAATTAAAGGAGATGTAGATGAAAGTAATTTTAACTTCGAGAATTAAGACTTTGGGAAATATTGGTGATGTAAAGGTTGTTGCTGATGGATATGGTAGAAATTATTTATTACCAAAAAAATTAGCTATAATTTATACTGAAAAAAATTACAAAGCTTTTGAAGAAAAAAGAAAAGCAATTGAAGCTGCCGATCAAGAAAATAAAGAAAAGGCTATAATTCTAAAAGACAAAATAGAAAAGAAAGATATAGTTCTAATAGAAGCAGCTGGCGATAATGATAGGCTTTACGGTTCTATTTCTGGTGCAAAATTATCAAATTTTATAAATACTTTATTAAAAGATAAATCTTTAACAAAAAATGATATAATTATTAAAGATCCAATAAGAACTCTTGGAATGTTTACTGTAACTTTTGATTTACATTCAGAAGTTTCTTTTGAAAAAGATATAATAGTTGCTAGATCGAAAGAAGAAGCAGAAAAAATTAAAAAAGGTGAATTTATTAAAAAGGAAGATAAAAAATCTTTACAGTTACAAAATGAAAAAATAGAAATTAAAACTGAAAAACAACAATCTAAAAATCAAGAATAGAAATAAAAACCAACCCACCAGCTTAGCTGGTGGTTCTTCATTAATCTGGTATAGCCCTTGCTTACTGGCATTCACCAATGGTAATATGTTAGAATATTGCAGATGAACTATTGCTTAGCATTACGATCCATAAATGGATCTTTAAAATTTAGTGTCAGTTGTTCGTTTAGCTTATCTTGCTCTAGTTGTTTAGATATATGCTCTTGTATTTTTTTAGTATTTTTTCCTACTGTATCCACATAGTAATATCCCCTACACAAAAATTCTCTGTTCTTATATCTGAATTTTATACTGTTATAATTTTTATAGATTATAAGATTACTTTTGTTTTTTAGATAACCCATAAAGAATGATATACTAAATTTAGGTGATATTTCTAGTAACATATGTATATGATCAGGAAATACTTCTCCTTCTAGAAGATTTACTTCTTTCCTTTGGTAAACTTCGGACATAAGTTGTCAAATAAAAGTAAACTTTTATTTTCCAACATTTGGTCCTTGTTTTCTTCTGTATTTTGGTGCAAATACTATATGATACTTGCAATTCCAAGATGTATGTGATAGAGTATGAATGTTAGTATTAGTCGTCATAATATTAACCTCGTTTTATTATTAATAACATAATTGAGTTTTATCAAACTCAATTATGTTATATAAAACGAGAATTTAATTTTAAATGATTCATCGCCAAAAGGCTCTATGGAACCCCCAGACTATCTGGGGGATTTCTAGATATAAAAACTGTCATCTCCACATATATTTATTATTTTGATGACAGATTTCAACATTTTTAAAGATTAAATTCTTTTATTTTTATATAGGAACTTCATTACTTAAATGTTTTTTCCTTCTTTCTCTTCATTTAAAAAATTTTCAAATAAACTAATTGTATTATTTAAAGAATTTTTAAATTTTTCATCAGATATAATATTTTCTCTAAAAGGATTATTTCTTAAATTATATTTCTTTTTTATATCAGATAGCATAGTATTTGTATCTTTTATTTTTTGTATTTTTTCCTTAATACTCTTTGATCTTGTTGAAATATCTTTTAATATTGTATTAAAATAACAAATAATTGTATTTATATTTTTATTTTCTATAGCAAGATCAATTATTTCTTGTTCTTCTTCTTCTTTAACTGAAGATATATCTATATCTGGATGTTGAAGCAAAAGATTAATAATTTCAATATTTCCTTTTTTAACAGCATAATGTAATGGCGTTTCTCCATGTTCATCTTTTGCATTTATATCTATATTTGGTTGCTCAAGTAAAAGGTTGATAATATTAGTATTTTCTGTTTTTATAGCATAATCAATTATTTTTTTTTCTTCTTTATTTGGTATATCTATATCATGTCTTTCGAGTAAAGACTCAAGTACTATTGATTTATCTTCTATAATTGCATAATTAATTATTATTTCTTTTTCTATATCGGATATATTTATACTATTATTTTTAAGTAAAGATTGAATTGATTCTGGCTCATCTTTAATAATATAGTTAGCTATTATTATTTTTCTTATTTCAACATTTCCACTTTTAATAGCATGGTATAATGGTGTTTTACCCCGATTATCTTTTGCATTTATATCTATATTTTTATTTTTCATTAATAATTCAATTATTTTAATATTTCCACTTTTAATAGCATAATATAATGGTGTTTTACCCCAATTATCTTTTGCATTTATATCTATTTTTGACTGTTCAAGTAAAAGTTTGATAATTTCTGTATTTTCTTTTTCAATAGCATAATGTAATGGTGTTTCTCCCCAAAGATCTTTTACATTTATATCTACATTTGGTTGTTTAAGTAAAAAATTAATAATTTCTAGATTTTCTTTTTCAATAGCATAGTGAAGTGATGTTCTTTTGGGGGATGATAAATAATTAAAAAATGTTTCTTTTATATTTACATCTATTTTTGGTTGTTCAAGTAAAAGGTTGATAATTTCAATATTTCCTTTTTTAATAGCATAATGTAATGGTGTTTCAACCCAATAATCTTTTGCATTTATATCTATTTTTGGTTGTTCAAGTAAAAGGTTGATAATTTCTAGATTTCCTTCTTTAATAGCATAATGTAATGGTGTTTCTCTCACATATTTTCCTGCATTTATATCTATATTTGGTTGTTTAAGTAAAAATTTAACAATTTCTAGATTTCCTTCTTTAATAGCATAATGTAATGGTGTTATTCCACAACTATCTTTTGCATTTATATCTATATTTGGTTGTTTAAGTAAAAATTTAACTATTTCTGTATTTTCTTTTATAACAGCATAATGTAGTGGTGTTATTCCGTAATCACTTTTTATATTTATCTTTATATTTGGATGTTGAAGTAAAAGATTAATAATTTCTAGATTTTCTTTTCCAATAGCATAATGTAATGGTGTTTCTCCCCAAAGACCTTTTACATTTATATCTACATTTGGTTGTTTAAGTAAAAGTTTGATAATTTCTGTATTTCCTTCTTCAATAGCGTAATGTAATGGTGTTTTTTCACAATCACCTTTTACATTTATCTTTATATTTGGTTGTTTAAGTAAAAGATTAATAATTTCTAGATTTCCTTTTATAACAGCATAATGTAATGGTGTTCCAATCCAAT
>CATOJU010000079.1 GCA_951800555.1 uncultured Rickettsiales bacterium
AATTGTTTTATTTATTTTAAAATGACAATAATAATTTAAAGTTAAATATGATTTTTAAAAAAATATTATTCTTTTTAGCGATGATTATTCTGTTTAATATAAATAGTACCAAAGCTGAAATTATAGAAAATAAAAAAGTTTTAAATAAATCTTTTGATTTATGGAATGTATCTTGTGAAGATGATGAAATGTTAAACGATATAAACTGTAGACTTTTTGTAGAAGTAACTGGCGGAACTATATTTTTTGTAAATCCGCTTTCCAATGAAAATCCTGTACTTATATCTTCTGAAGATTCTTTTTATAATAAAAAAATGTATATAAAAATTGATAATAATAAACTTATAAGTTCACTTCCTATAATCGGTAACAGATACAATATAGTTGGTTTTAGTCAAAATGATTTAAAAACAATTTCAAACCAGATAAAATCAGGAAAATATTTATATATAAGATTTACCATTAAAGATATTACATCTCCAAATGGATTTAAGGAAATAACTGCAAAAATTTCTCTTGCAGAATTTCAAAAAGCACTTATTTATCATAATAATCTGGTAAATAAGTATAATTTTACTATTAATAATTTTAATTAGAGGTAAAAATGACAATTAAAGTTGCTATTAATGGTTTTGGTAGGATTGGAAGATGCGTTTTTAGAGCATTTTTTGAAAATCAAAACAAATATAAAGATATAGAAATAGTTGCAATAAACGATTTAACACCAGTTGAAACAAACGCTCATTTATTAAAATATGATTCAGTCCACGGACATTTTAATGGAACTGTTGAAATAAAAGATGGAAATTTAGTTGTAAACGGTAAAAATGTAAAAGTTTGTTGCGAAAGAGAAATTACAAACCTTCCTTGGAAAGATTTGAATATAGATGTAGTTTACGAATGTACTGGATTATTTACTACAAAAGAAACTGCTGGTTTACATTTAGATGCTGGTGCTAAAAAAGTTATAATCTCAGCTCCTGCAAAAGGTGAAGGTGTTAAAACCGTAGTTGTTGGTGTTAATAACGATGATTTATTAGCTAGTGATACAATAATTTCAAATGGTTCCTGTACTACAAATTGCCTTGCTCCAGTAGCAAAAATTCTTGATAGAGAAATTGGAATTGTAAAAGGTCATATGACAACAATTCATGCTTTTACAAATGATCAAAGAACTGTTGATTGTGCTCATAAAGATTTAAGAAGAGCAAGAGCTGCAAGCCTATCTATGATTCCAACTACTACAGGTGCTGCAAAGGCTGTTGCTTTAGTATTGCCACAATTAAAAGGAAAATTAGACGGTGTTTCTATAAGAGTACCAACTCCAGATGTTTCATTTGTTGATTTATCATTTGAAGCAAAAAGAGAAACAACACCAGAAGAAATTAACGAATTAATTAGAAAAGCATCAGAAGGTGAATTAAAGGATATTTTAGGAATTTGTTCAGAAGAATTAGTTTCAATAGATTTTACTCACGATACTCATAGTTCAATTTTCGATACAACTCAAACAAAAGTTTTAGCTGGAAACTTTGTAAGAATTGGTTCTTGGTACGATAATGAATGGGGTTTTTCTAATAGAATGTTAGATAATACACTTATCTGGATGAATAAATAAATAATTTTTATTTTATTATTAGTAATAGTTTTTTTAATTTTTTAATTAACTATTTCTATAATATAGTTTGTCAGCATTATTTTAAATTAAAATTTATTAATTTGAAATAATGCTTTTTTTCTATTAAAATGATTAATTTAAAAATAAATTTCTTGTATGAAAAATTTCCTCTTAAATACCTGTATAACTTCTATATAAAAATATATTATATTATTACTATATCTTTATAATTTTTTTGTTATATTTTTTAGGAATTTTTATATATTTCAAACATAAAACTATAAAAATTTTTTTTATTAAAAATTGTAGTACTCATTTTTGAAAAATTTTACTTTATATTTGAAAATTAAAGGTATTTTAAACCTACCGGATATAGAAGTCAAATTTTAAATTTTAGAAAATTTAGTTGACTTTTAATAAAAATTTTATATGTTATTTTTATATAAAAATATTAGAGAGATATGGAAGAAAATTTAAAAAATAACAATGTTATACGGCTTAAGGATGCTTTACAAAGGCTTGACAAAGAGCGAAGTAAAACATTGGCTAAAGAGAAGATTGATCTATCTTTAAGTAGGCCTCTCCACTATGCTGTTAAGGAACGTGATATAAATCTTTTAATATCTCTTGTTGATGATATTAAAGTAAAGTTAGACACAAGAGATATCAATGGGGATACGGCACTTAATATTGCTATTAAAGAAGGGTATACAGATATAGCTGAATATATAATAAAAAGAAGTACTGAATCATATTTTGCTTCATTGAATAGTATTCCTGCAAAAATGCAAGATAAAAAAAATATACGATATCTTTTTAATAAAGATTTTAAATATAAACCTCCTATACATCTTGCTGCAGAGCTTGGAAATACAAGAATAGTTCAGTGTTTGGTTGAAAATGGTGTAAATATAAATTTACAAGATACAGAAGGTTGTACTGCGTTACATTATGCATTGCAAGAATACAATATAGAAACAATTAAATATTTAATTAATAATAATGCAGATTTAAGTATTAAAAACAATTCTAATGAAAGCCCAATAGATATTATTGTAGCTTTGGAAAATGAAGAAATTATAAAATGTTTAATTGAAAAATATCCAGATTTTATAGATATTTTTAATAAAAATAAAATAAATGAAAATACATTACTTCATGATGCTGTTGAAAATTCAAATTTTGATATGATTGAATATTTAGTTGAAAAATGTCCAAAATTATTAAATATGCTAAATAGTGATAAAAATACAGCACTTCATATTGCGGTAGAAAAAAATGATTTAGATACAATTAAATATTTAGTTAATAATAAAAACATTGATTTAAATATAAAAAATAAAAAAGGCAATACACCTATTCATTGCGCTGTTAGACTAGAAAATATAGATGCAGTTAAACTTTTACTTAAAAATAAAGCAAAATTGAATATACAAAATAATAATGGAAATTCACTTCTTCATTTAGCTGTAAAAACAAGAAATATAATTTTGGTTAAATATTTATTTGAAAAAAATCCAAGAATGTTGGAGGAAGTAAATAAAAAAGGAAATACGCCACTTTGTACTGCTATATTAAAAGGAAATTTAGAAATAGTTAAATACTTAATTGATAGAACAAATGTAAATGAAAAAAGTATTATTAATAAAAGATTATTTCATCTTGTTGTTGAAAATGGAAATATGGATTTAATTAAACACTTGACTAAAAAAACGAAAACCTATGCTAATGATAGATTATTACGAATTGCTATAAAAAGAGGTAATACAACAATTGCAAAATATCTGTTAAAAAAAAGATATACTGATATTAATTTAGTAAATAGATATGGGAATACCCCTCTTCATTTGGCTATAGAAGAAAAAAATTTTGAAATGGTTAAACGTTTAAGTAAAAAAGCCTGTAACTTAGATATACAAAATTATGATTATTGTGATACACCGCTTCATTTGGCTGTAAAAACTGGTACTAGGAATATGGCTAATTGTTTAGTTGATGAAGGTGCAAATCTAGATATACAAAATAATGAAAAAAATACACCACTTCATATTGCTGTAGAAATGGGAAAAGTTGGGGTAACAGAAGATTTAGTTGAAAATGGAGCAAATTTAGATATACAAAATTGTAAATATAATACACCACTTCATATTGCGGTAGAAAATAATAACTTGGAATTAGCTGATTTTTTAATTAAAAATGGTGCTAATACAGAGATAAAAAATAATCAAGGAGAAACTCCGTTATCTTTGGCTATTAAAGCTGAAAATGTTCAAATGGTTAAATGTTTGGTTGAAAACGGAGCAAAATTAAAAGAACAAGATGTTAATAATTATATAAATAATTCTAAAAAAAATGAAATAATTAGCTATTTAAAAAAAGAAGTAAAATCAACTATAATAAAAAAGTTTAGATATTTTAGAGCAGAATTTAGGCATATGATGGCAAAATTTGCCTATTTAAGTTCAAAATTGAGTAATCCAATAAAAAAATTGAAAAAGCACTTCAGTTTTAAAAAGTCAAATTTTAAAAATAATGATAAAAAAGAAATTGCTCAAGTAATTTAAATTTTAAACAAGTATATTTAACCTCAATTTTATTTTTGATAAACTTTTATTTTTATTCTTAGTAGTTTTTGTTATTTTTTTTAAAAAGATATTGTTAAAATGGTGAATGATAAGTGTAGAAATTTTTTTTAAGTTTAAAAGGTTAGATTGGGGTTAATATAAATATTTTTACTTTAAGCAAATTATAATATATTTTATTAAACATAATTATTTTTCCAAAACAATTATACTTTCTATATGCTTAGACAAAAAAAATTGGTCTACTATAACAATTTTTTTAATTTTAAATTTATTATCCTTGAATAATTTTAAATCCCTAGCTAGACTTTGGGGGTTACAAGATATATAAATGACCTTTTTAATATTACTTTTTACAATATTTTTACATTGATTTTCAGCTCCATTTCTTGGAGGATTTATTATAATAATATCAAATTCATTTAATTCTCTTGTAGATAAAGGTTGATTAAATAAATCTTTTTGGTAAGGAAAAATATTTTTTATTTTATTTAAAGTTATATTTTTCTTTATATTTTCTATCATATTTTTATCACCTTCATAACTAAAAATTTTACAATCATTATTTGATAGAGGAAAAGAATAAGTTCCTATTCCACAATATAAATCGGCAATTTTTGACTTTTTTGATAGATTTTTTAAAATTAAATTTTTAACCGTATTAATCATAAAATTTTGACTTTCTTCTGTAGCTTGTAAGAAACAATTTTGAGGAACTATTATTTGTAAATTATCTAATTTTAATTTTATATCTTCTGCTATTCCTATAATAGGAATATAATTTTGTTTTTCTTTATAGGTATAAAAAATTATATAATTTTGGCCTTTAAAAATATCTAATTGCTTAAAATCATTGATTTCTGGTTCATCGTAAAAAATCATATTTATACTCACTTTAATACCTGTATAAAAAATATCTAAAGATTCAAGGTTTTTAAACTTTAAATTTTTAAAATTTTTTATAACTTTATTAATTTCTTCACTGACATTTAAACAATTGTCTATATTAATTATATTTCTTGAGTTTTTTTCAAAAAAACCATAAACTCCATTATTATATTTCAAATTTATTCTTCTTCTTTTGCTAAATCCAACTTTAAAAATTTCAAGATTATTTGTATTATAGTCATAACCAGAATTTTTTATAAAATTTAATAAAACTTGTTTTTTTACATTATAATAATATTCTTCTTTTAAATATTGTAAAACACAGCCACCACATTTTCAGAATTATTTACAATTTATTTCATTATTTCTAAAA
>CATOJU010000080.1 GCA_951800555.1 uncultured Rickettsiales bacterium
AGAACCTTTTTGGTGGTTATCATTACTATTACTAGTTTCTGCAGTATTATTTTTATTATTGGAACTTATTGGTTTATTATTATTTATTCCTCCATCTTGCTTCTCACTACTTTTGTCACCTTTATTATTTTCATTGTTAGAATCTTTTGTTTTATTTTTGCTATTTATGCTTTCATTTTTAATTTTAGTATTACTATTTGTTTCTGGTTTTTGAGATGAATCTTGTTCTGAAGGTATTAATTCTTTACTTTTAGACCTCACACCATTATTTTTATTATTTATATTTGAATTATAACTAATATTTGTTCCGTTATTTTGTATATTATGATTTTCTTCTGGTTTTTTATTAATACTATTTTTATTACTTTTAGATTTTAAGCTACTATCTTTTCCAGTATTATTGGATAGCTTATTACTGTTTTTATCACTTGTATTATTATTTCCATTCAAACCTTTAGAACCTGTATTAGAACTAACACTAGCATTACTTTGTTTATTTTTATATTTTTTTATAGTACTATTTTCATTGTTAGAATCTTTTGTTTTATTACTAATTTTTTTAAGTTTTTCATCATCATCTTTTTCAAGCTTTTTATCATTATCTTCTCCAGATTTTTCGTTATCATCTTGATCAGAATCTTTTAAGATATTATCATCATTAGTTGTTTTTGTCTTTTTTGGTACCGGTTCTAAAGGTATTATCTTTACTCCTTCTTCAACTTCCTCATCTTCTTCTATGGTTTGTGTTATTTCAATTCCCTTAATATAATTAAGATTCCACTTGGCAAATTTATTTCCATAATATACTGCTTTTTCGAAATAAGCTACTGATTCGTCAAGCTTTTCATCACCTTCACTATAAAGTATAGTAGCTAGATTATTACAAGCTTTACAATATGCACCATTATCTTTTTTATTTTTTTGTTCATTTTTGTCACCTTCTTCAATTGCTTTTCTGTAAAAATCTTTTGCTTTTTTTAAATCTCTATCAACAACTATACCATGTTCGTAACTAAATGCCAAATTACAATAGCCAATTATTTTATTCTCATAAAATTCAAAATTTTTTATATAGTTTTCTGTTGCTAATTTTGGATAAAGTCTCCTACAAGCTATATTATACATATTTGAATATTCAATTCTTTTACTAACAGCTATTTGTGCCCATTCTAATGCCTCACTATTATCTTTTTCCACGCCACCAGTTCCAGAAAGATAATAATATGCTATATTATTTGCTATTTTACTACAATAAATATCATAAATTATCATTGAATTACAGCTCTTAAATTTATTTTTTAATGTTTCACAATCAGTATAATCTGTCTCAAAAGTATCATATTTATTTTTAAGATTATATATTTCAATTTCATATTTTTTATAACGCTTAAGATTAGGTACTTTTTTAGGAGTGTACATATATT
This sequence comes from uncultured Rickettsiales bacterium, assembly GCA_951800555.1. GTDB lineage: Bacteria > Pseudomonadota > Alphaproteobacteria > Rickettsiales > UBA1997 > CATOJU01. The sequence continues at coordinate 1,425 of CATOJU010000080.1, forward strand.
GTGGTTTACCTGTTACTTGTTTAGTTTTTGGCATCTTCTTTCCTATTCATTTTTAATAAATTTATAAATATAATATATATTATTATATAGCAAATTTTCAAAAAAGTCAAGAAATAATCAAAAAATAAGTTGTATATTAATAATACCCAAAAATATCTTTACCCAAATCAGCTAATGCCTTTTTTAATTTATCATTACCAACATTTTCAACAACATTATTAATAAATTTAACTTTTTCTTCATCAATTATTTTTTCAACTTTTTCTTCTTTTTTTTTTATAATAGTAGGAATTTCTTTTATAAAAAGATTTCCAACGGCATTATAACCAAAAATTGCATTTATTTTTTCAATAATAAAATGTTTATTATTATTCAAATAAAAAGAAACAGATGAATTAAAACTTATTAAATAAATATTTCCCTGCCTATTCTCATTTATAAGATTAACTTTTTCAATTTTACAATAATCTTTATACTTTTCACCTACAATTCTCCCTAAATTTTTAGTCACTAAATACAAAAAATTACATTTAGGATTTTTAAAAAATGGATTTAAAATCTGTCTACTATAAAATTGAAACGATTTATATCTATCCAAATATGATTTATTTAACATTAATTAAAACCTTCTTCAATAATATCCAATACTTTTTTTTCTTTTTTATTTTCTTCCGGACAATAAAATATAATTTCTGGTGAATATTTCATTTTCATTTTTTGAGTTATAATTCCTCTTATTTGTTTAATAAAATCTTTATTTAATTTTTTAACTAATTCTTGCTTTTGTTCGTCATTATCTAAACCAAAACTATCAATTACTACTTTTGCATTTAACAAATCTTTACTTATATCAACATAAACTACATTTACAAATACTTGTTTACCAGCAAAAGAAAAACTACTTTTTATAAAAATGTCATTTAAAACTTTTTGTAATTTACTACTTCTTTGTAATTGATAGTTGTTTTTTGTTTCTTTTTGATAATTTATTTTCATTTTAGTACTTAAATTCTAATTAATTAGATTAAATATAAAATATTAAAAATAAAAGTCTATACAATTTTAGATTTTAATAAATTCTTTACCATCCCAAGAATAAAAATAATTTTGATCAAAAGTTTTTACTTTATTTGATAAATCATTTACTAAAACACTTCCTTCTTTATCACTTAAATTATTTACCCATTCAATTAGATTTTCTACTTCAGTATTTTTCTTTATCAAATACATTAAATTTCTGTTTAATCCTTTATGGGCTACAATAACTAAATTTTTTTCATTTTCGTATTTTTTTATAAATTGTGCCAATCTTATATATAAATCTTTATAACTCTCATAACCTTCAAATTTGTAACCCCAAATGTTTTCTTTTATTTTTTTAAATTCATCGGGAAATAATTTTTCAAGCTCTTTTTCTTTGTAAGTTTCAATTTTACCTCTGCATCTACTTAAAATAAGATCTTCAATTATTGGTTCAGCATCCTTTAATTCCAAACTTTCTATTATTAATTGACAACTATGATAAGTTCTTTCTAATGGGCTACATAAAAATTTATAATTCGAAAAATCGTCTTCTAAATCTTTTAATTTTAATCCGTTCATGTGAACTTGTAAAATACCTTCAAAAGTTAAAAAAGAGTATTTTGTATGCCCTTGTTTTATTTTACTTTTATTTTTAAATGTCTCCCCATGTCTAAATATATACCACATAAATATTATTTTAATAAAGTTATTTTTATAAAAATATAATCTTATAATAAAAAAACAAGTATTTTTAGAAATTAAGGGCACTGCCCGTCATTTGATTAAAAACTTGAATTATTAAATATATATTATATAATTTATATCATTATATTTAATGCAAATAGGGAGAAAAAAATGAGAAAAATATATTATAATAATAAAAATTTATCTTTAAAAGAAAAGTTGGAAAACGAAATATTACATGTTAGTTATGAATATGAAAAATTAAGCAAAAAAGCCTATAAAAAATTAAACGATAAAATAGTTTCTTTAAAATTTAAAAATCCAAAGAGTAAATTTTTTAATTCTTCTATTAAAAAAATAAATAGTGAAATTAAAAAAAGAAATATAAAACTTGAAAAAATAAAAAAATATGAAGATATTTTAAAAAAAACATTTTATAAATTCTGTTTTAAAAAACAAGAAAAATTTATAAAAAAACAAAATTATATAAAACATTACGAAACAAAAATAAAAAATTTAGAAAATAAAATATTTGAAAAATTAATTAGCAAAAAACCAGATTTTATTAAATCAAATAAACAAATAAATAAATTAATAAAAGTAAATAAAAAGATTACAAAAATTCGTGAAGATAATGAGTAATTTTTATATTAAAATTTCAAATTTTTGCATAAAAATAATAGATATTTAAAAAATTAAATAAAATTATAGAAAAATAAAAAAAATAACAAATATAGTATAAATACTATACAGTACTGAAATTTTATTTTTATTGCAATTTATTTTATAAAAGATATAATAAAATAAAATTATTTTTAATAAAAAATGAAAAAACCAGAATTATTATTACCAGCAGGCTCTCTTGAAAGAATGAAAACAGCATTTTTATATGGAGCAGATGCCGTTTATTGTGGGACACCATCTATGTCTTTACGTGCCAAATCACAATTTACATTAGAAGAAGTTAAAGAAGGAGTAGAACTAGCCAAAAAATTAGGTAAAAAAGTATATTTGACGCTAAATTTATTTGCTCATAATAAAGATTTAGAAAAATTACCAGAATTTGTGACGACATTAAAAGAAATTAAACCACATGGAGTTATAGTGGCAGACCCAGCAATTTTTGTATATCTAAGAGAAAACGCACCTGAATTAAATTTGCATGCATCTACTCAATCAAGTATAACTTCTTGGAAATCTGTTGAATTTTGGGAAAAATTAGGAGCAAAAATGGCTGTTTTAGCTAGGGAAGTTTCTATTCCTGATATAAAAATAATTAAAGAAAAATGCCCAAATATAAAAATTGAAACTTTTATCCATGGTTCAATGTGTATGTCATATTCTGGACGATGTTTGTTATCTAATTTTTTGGCAAATAGGGGAGCAAATCAAGGAAAATGTGCTCATTGTTGTAGATGGTTGTATAAATTACACATAAAATTAAAGGATGGAACTCTAAAGGAAATAGAAATAAATGAAAATAATAGAGATTTATTTGAATTTTTAATTGAAGAAGAACATAGACCTGGAGATTTATTAGAAGTTATAGAAATAGAAAATGGAGCAAATATTTTAAATTCAAAAGATTTATGTTTATTACCAAAATTACCGGAATTTATTAACTCCCAAATAGATTGTTTAAAAGTTGAAGGTAGAAATAAAACACAATATTACGTTGCTTTAGTAGCAAAAACTTATAGAAAAGCTATTGATGACTATATTGAGGATCCTAAAAATTGGAAGGTAGAAAATTATTTAGATGAATTATATAGTGTTTCTAATAGAGGTTTTAGTTTAGCTTTTGCAAATGGAAATTTAGAGCAATATGCAAATAACTATTATAGCACAAAATCTACTAGTGAATATGAGTTTGTTGGTTATGTTACAAAAATAAATAGTAGTGGATTGGAGTTTTTAGTAAAAAATAAAATTATTAAAAACGATAAAATAACTTTTATTAGCCCCAAGAACGAAAATATTGAAATTAAACTTGAAAAATTAATAGATATTAATAACAATGAATTTAATGAAATAAATTCTGGATTGGAAAAAATTATTAATATTCCTTTTGAACTTTTTGAAGATTTTTCAAAAGAAAAAATTGTTGAATTATTACCAGCTTTAACAATAGCGAAGAAAAAAAAAGATCTTTTATATGTTGATAAAATTAGAATTGATCTAGATAAAGAATCTTACAAAATAGAAATGGGTTATGGTTCAAAAGAAAAATATAATGAACTAGAAAAAAATTTAATAGAAAAATTAAAATAATTTAA
>CATOJU010000081.1 GCA_951800555.1 uncultured Rickettsiales bacterium
TTCTAAATTAAATATAGCTTCTTCTATACATTTTTTTTCTTCTTTCAACTTTTCTAAATCTTGAGTTTTTTCGTTTAATATATTATAAACGTTTTTTAAATATTCCATCTCATTTTGCACTTCTTTTATAATTTTTATTTCTAAAAGTGATATTTTTTTTATTAAAGATTCATATTTTTTTATTTCTCCTTGGGAATTTTGTTTATTATTTTTTATTTTTTCATATTTTTTTACTATAGATTTTTCAATTTTTTTTACTACTTCTGCAAATTTATTACTCATTACTAAATAGTTGTTTTTATTTTCATTAAAGATTTGACAACTTAATTCCAAAATATTATTAGATAATTTTATTATTTCTTTATCTTTTTCACAATTTTTTAATTGGCCAATATCATTCAGCAATTTTGAAAAATCCTCATATATATTATTATTAGCAAAATTAACAACAAAAATTTTTGAAGATAAATTACAATTTCCAATTGTCTGTTCTACAGCTTTAAATTCAGTTACATTTAAACTATTTTTCATATCTTCTGATAATTTATCATATCTGTCATCTAATTCAATTTTACCTTGTATATTTGTACATTGATAATCAAATTCCTCGCCAGTGTTAAATAAAACTATTTTACCATTACAAATAATTAATTGTACATTATGGCCATTTGAAGAAAAGTTATAAAAATATATTTTTTCTTTATTTTCTATACTTTCATAAAAAGTATTTACTATACCATTGCAAAAATCATTTTTATGGTTAACTTTTACAGAAAAATCTCTATTATTTTCATTAAGTTTAATTTGGGAATATTCTAAATAAGAAAGAATATCATCAAATCCATCAGGATTTTCATAACTATTTAAAATATTATTAACTTCTTTTTCAAGATCTTGAATTTTACAATTATCGAATTTTATATATCTATTCTCATCAATTACTGCTTTAATTAATTCATTACCCTCATTTTCTTCTTTAGTACCTTCTTTATAATAGGTAATATTTTCTTCTTCTATTTTAGAATTTTTTACCTTTTTATATACTATATCATTATTACCAATCTTAAATGCTTTATCTGTGATGGATAATAATTTACCACTATCATTATCATAATTAAATGTTCTATTAACTAAAACTTGATTCTTTCCTTGAAATTCTTTAATTTCTTTCCCAGAATATTCTTCAAAATATTTTCTAACATCTTTAATTCCCTTTATAAAATATTTTACTTCATTCCCATTATTATATTCCTCAATTTGAAAATCTTTCAAATTTTCATTTCTGATTTGTTCTAAATATTTTTTATCAATTTTATTTAATGTATCATTGATTATATCCAAATATGGATTTTCAGCCGTAATCAAAACTTTTAATAATTTTTTATTAATATCTAAACTATAATCACCTTTGCAGTTAATACTATTATTTATATTTTCCAGTGTATAATTAACTATAGTTCTAACTAAATCTTTATTCATGGTTACTAGAGCTTGATTTAAAAACTTTTCTATAATATTATTCATTGTAAAACTATTATTTAAATAATCTTTATTAAAGTATTTTTTGAATAAATCATTCTCTTTATTTAATATAAAATTATATAATAATGTTTCTCTATTCCGTTTTTTTATTATTTTGAAATTTGTTTCTTTCTGTTTGATTAAAAAGCCAATAGCTTCTCTATTATCAGACGAAATAGCTAAATCTAATGGTGTATTATCATCTTTGTTTTTGGCATTTATATATTTTTCTTTGTTTTTAATTTTATTAAATAGAGTCTTTAGTATTCTAGTAGTTGATATATTATTAAGTATCCTATCTGAAATTTTATTTTTATACATTTCACATATATTATGGAACAAATTATTTTCGTAATCAGACATATTATTAACTATAATTAAGTCTTCATCTATATTGTTTTTTGATTCTGGATAATTTTTAATTAAATATTCAAGTAAATCTCGAAATTCCCTTGAATTAAATTTAAGACAACAACAAATAAGTTCAGAAATCGTAGTAATATATTCTCTTTTATAATTATATTTTTTACCTGAAAAACTTATTCTACGAATTGTAAATTCATTTCTTTTTTGAGTTAAATCCAATTCTATATTTTTATTTTCAAATAAAATATGAATCATTTGTATAAAATTATTATTTTCAGTAGTTTTTCTTTCTTCCATTATATCATTAATAAAAAAAAGTATCTCTTTTTCTTTTTCTCTATCTTTAAATTTGAAATTTTTATCATCTACTATATTTTTAAATAACTCAACATCACAATCTTTTATGGCTTTAATAAATCTATTATTCTGTTTTATATTTTCCACAATTTCATCATTATTAAGATTTGAGATATCAAAATATAAAAGTTTACCCAGAATTTCTTTATTTTTATCATTTTTTAAATCTATTTTTTTAGTGTCAAGTAAATAATCAACTATTTCAATATTATCATTTTTTATAGCTAAATATAATGGTGTATCACCATCATTATCTTGCATATTTATGTCAATTTTTTCATTCTCAATTATATATTTAACTACATTCATATTGTTGCTTTTACTAGCCAAATGTAAAATATTTTTTCCAAAATTATTTTGTATACTAAAATCTATTTTTTCTTTTTTACTAAGTAAATAATCAATTATTTTAGTATCGTCATTTTTTATAGCTAAATGTAATGGTGTATCACCATCATTATTTTGCATATTTATATAAAATTCAACATCATTTTCTATTAAATTTTTAATAGAATCTAAATTTTTATTTTTAATAGCATCAAATAATGCTTTTTTATTTTTATCTTCAGTCATAAAAACTCCTAATATTTATTTATAATAAATTGCTCCTTCTTTATATAGATCATAGGGCAATTTTTCAATAGCTTCATTACTAAAATCCATTTTCTCCGCTAATCTAGATTTTCCAGTATTAACTTCTTCAGCTCTAGCTTCAACGGCCTTTTGTAATCTTTCCTGAACTGTGTTTAATTAACTATCATTATAGCTATTTCTCCTAACTCTTCCAGAGTTAAACATACTTAATGTAGCGATTACCTTTAATTTTTTATCTGATTGTGATGGTTTTAAAGTATAACCACCCCCACATATTCCTAAAATACCAATTTTATTAGTGTCAACACCAGAATATGTTGAAATATAATCTATCATACCGCGAATATCTTCTTTTCTATAAAAGGTTTATATGTATATCCAGGTTTTCCTCCACTGGCACCCTGATAGGATGTATCAGCTACCAATGTAATATAACCATTTTTTGCTAATTTTTGAACATAAAGCCTTGTTACCTGTTCTTTAACTCCACCATTTGGATAGGCTAAAACAATAGCTGGATATTTTTTATTTTCATTAAAATTAGCTGGTAAATAAATATTTGCTGCTATTTTTATATTATGTAGTTTATAACTAACAGCTTTTATGTTAACTTTACCAACTTCATTCGATGTTATAGCTCCTTTATAAACTAGACCAAATTGATTTTTTCGTTTTCCTCCTTTTGCTATTACTTTTCCTTCAAAAAATAGTGTTATTATTAAACTTAATATAGTTAAGATTGTTTTTATTTTTGTATTCACATAAAACTCCTAATTAATTAATAAAAAAATATTATTAAGACAATTTTAGTATTAAAAAATAAAAAGTCTAGATATAATGTATAAATTTTTTTAGCCTTGAATAAGGTTAACAGAATCCAAATTTTTAATTAGTTACTTGACTTTTACAAAAATAATATTTATTATATTTTTATAAATCGATGGATAGGTGGCAGAGTGGTCGAATGCTCCAGTCTTGAAAACTGGCGAAGGTGCAAGCTTTCCGGGGGTTCGAATCCCTCCCTATCCGCCATTCATTTGTTAAAAATAAATTTTTATCACAATTTAAATAAAAAAATAATATATTAATCTTTTTCTTGCTCTTTTTTTTCTTCAATATTATTGAATTCATCTAAAGTATTACTTAAAGTATTAAAAAAAGATTTTTCTTCTTTAATTTTGCATTTTTTAATATATACAATTTTCATATATTTTAAAGTATTAAATTGCATCGTTATTTCACTTAATATTTTTTTTTCTCTTGGATACATATCAGTAAGAATTTGATTATTGAATTTTAAAAAATCATTATTTGGAAATATCGCATTTAATATCTTAGATAAATTAGATTTAAATTCATCCGACGCATCTTCTGAATTTAAAAAAGACACTATTCTTTTACCTATATTTTTTTCAACTTTCATAATTTCTTCTTTTTGAAAAATTATATTTTTAAAATTAAGTTCTTCTCCTTGAAATAAATTAAGTTTTTCTCTATTTTTAATTTTAAAATTATAACTTTTTCCGTTAATTTTATATGTTTTATAGCTTCCTTTAACTTCTGAATAAATTTCTACCATAGTATTTTTTACTTCTTCTATTGTTGGTCTATTCTCTGGCTCAAATGCTATCATATTTCCAATTAAAGATAATAATTTAATTTTTATTTCATCGGATGCTAATAATTTTATTTCTTGCATTAATTTTTTATTTCCAATTATTCTAAATAATTCGTTTAATAAATAAAAATTATAATTTACATAGTCAAAATAATTATTATTAGTAAAATTAATATAATTTTTTGTACCTTTACTGTTAGCAAACATATAAAAAAACATTACACCTAAAGAATATATATCTATTTTATCAGATGTTTCAATATATTCTCTAGAATATAATTCTGGCGCAATATATCCTATAGATCCTTTAAAAATACTTTTAAAAAAGCCTATTTTTTCCATAAAACTAAAATCTCCTATTTTTGGGTTTCCTTTGCTATTTATAAATATATTTTCTGGTTTTATATCATAATGTGCAATTCCGTTTCTATGTAAATAATATAAATTTAAAACAAGTTTAAAAGCAATTGGAAACATACTACTATAATCATAATCAACAATATTATTGATTAATTTATATAAAGTTTGATTTTCCATATATTTAAAATATTGAATTACAAATTCACAACCTTTAATATTAATTTTATCAACACCTAAAGATTTTAATGACCCGTTAATTCCATCTAAATCACAATTTTGTTTCTTAATATCATTAAATAAAGAACTGGAATCTCTTGCAAGACTACTTTCGCTGCAGTAAACTTTAACAGCTATTTTATTATTGATTAAAAAAATTCTTGCCTCACCACCTTTATCTAAATACTTTATATTATTATAATTTATGTTATAACCTTTACTATTAATTTTATTAACTAATGCTTTAATTATAAAATCA
>CATOJU010000082.1 GCA_951800555.1 uncultured Rickettsiales bacterium
CAATAACATATATAAATAAAAATTTATACTCCCCATAAAAAAATCTTAGTAAATAATTCTATTATTATTTATTAAAATTACAATTATGACTACTTTCGTTTTTACACAAGCTTTAAATACTATAAATAGCAAAGTAAATCAAGTAAGAAATTTATATTCAAATTCAATAGTAGGGCAATACATAAATTATGAAAATAATAAAACAAGATGGAAGAAGGATAAAATATCAGGAAAATTATCGGAAATTTCAATTCAAACATCTACTTATAACAAAATAATTCCTATGGTATATGGAACAAATAAACTTGCTGGAAATATAATTTGGCTTGGGAAGGTTAATGAAGTTGTAAATAACAATACTACTACTATAAGAATAGGAAAAGGACAAAAAATAAAGCAAAATACAATAGAATATTTTTATTATCTAAGTTTTGCTATAGCAATTTGTAAAGGTGAAATTTCAAAATTAAATAATGTTTGGGCAGATAATAAATTACTTAATTTAATAAATTATTCTTATAGATTTTACAATGGAACGGAAGAACAAAAGCCAGATAGCTTAATTGAGGCTACAGAGGGAATTGGTAAAGTATCGGCCTATAAAGAAATATGTTATATAGTTTTTGAAAATTTTCCTTTAAGTGAATTTAATAATAGAATTCCAAATTTTATTTTTGAAGTTACTAGAAAAAATAATATTGAAAATATAGATACAACCATTGGTATGGAGCAATATATAAAAGGAATAAATATAATGCCAAATTATGGAGAAGCTTTAACTCATATGGAATTACAATATAGAGCGGGTGAACAATTCGCTCCAGATGCTGTTGATTGGATTGAAGGTATTTGGTATAATATGAATTATAATAATAATTCAAATATAGCTGATGGGTTATATTCGGTAAATATGCTATTAGATACTTTACCTAATTGTGAATATTTTTCACAACATGTTGCTTTTTTTGCTAATAGTATAGCAATAAAAGATTGTACTTTAAAACCAAGAGTAACTTTTAATTTTTTTCATACCAGTTATCCTATATATACAAGAATGGATAGATTTGCAGCAGGTACAAAATGGGATAGATATAACACGCCTTTAATGGGAAAAGACAATAATAAATTTAGATTTAGTAGTGGAACTATAAGTAATGGAAGTCTTATATCACTTTTTAAGAAATTGAAACTAAATAATAAAAAAATAGTTTTTTATCCAGATATATTATTTGATGTTGCGGGAAAACCTGATAAAACTTTTTTAAGTGGTAATGTTAATGATATACATAATTTTTTTACAAAAATAAACGGTTATAATGAATTTATATTAAGTTATGCAACAGTTTTAAAAGATTATGTTGATGTGTTTTTAATAGGTAGTGAATTAATTAATTTAACTTCTTTACAAAATCCAGAAGATTTAAGTTTTCCAGCAGTAGATGAGTTAATAAATTTAGCAAAACAAGTAAAAAAAATATTAGGTGATAAAGTTAAAGTCAGTTATGCAGCTAGTTATAAAGAATATCATAATTGCAATGGTTGGTATAATTTAGATAAACTTTGGGCCAGCGAATATATTGATTTTGTTGGTATTAACGCTTTTTTTCCTTTAACAAATTTAACGCAAGATAATATTAATAAAGCAATTATAAAACAAGGTTGGTTTAATGGTGAAGAATATGATTATAAAATTGTAAATGGCAATAGAATTTCGCTTGATCCAAAATATGCTTGTAAAAATATAAAATATTGGTGGGAAAATTCTCATACTAATCCGGATGGAATTGTTACAGATTGGATTCCTAAAAGTAAAAAAATATGGTTTACAGAGTATGGTTTTAATTCTATTGATGGAACTACTAATGAACCCTATAAAAAAAATGAATTGCCAGCATATTCCAATGGCAATGTAGATTTTTTTGCCCAAAGAACAGCTATTGAAGCTACTGAAGAAGTATTTTTGAATAGTGAATATGTAGAAAATAAATTTTTATACTATTGGGATATTAGGCCATACCCATTTTATCCAAATAGAACGGATTTATGGGAAGATTGTATAGAATGGAAATATAATTATTGTATAAATGGTAAAACTGGTATTTCTAATGCTAATATCACAATACATCAATTATTTAAGGATGCCGATATAGATTTAAATTTAATTGAAAATATTGAAGTTGATGAATTCGTTGATGGAATGATTATAAATAATAGTATGAGTATTAGAGACGCTTTATATATATTGCAAAAAGTTTATTTTTTTGATTGTATTGAAGACGATAATAAAATAAAATTTATTTCTAATAAAAGTAATGTAAGAGATAAACAAGTAGTTACAGATGTATATTTAGATGATTTAATATATACTAATGATAAATATATAGATATAGAATTTATAGATAATAATGATTTACCTAAAAAACTTGATTTAATATTTTTAGATAAAAATAATGACTATGATACTACATCGGTTTATGCGGAAAGAGAAAGTGTTGATAGTAATAAAAGAGATATAGAAACTTTGCCAGTTGTATTAGATGAAGAAAAAGCAAGAAATGTAGCAGAAATATCTTTATATTTGTCTTGGTTAGAAAAAGCAATTTTCAGTTTTGTTTTACCTATAAAATTTTTATTTTTAAATCCATCTGATTTAATTAAACTTTATTTGGAAGATAAAAGTTATTTACTTAAAATAAAAACTATTTTTATGGAAAATAATTTAATAAAAATACAAGCTACACAATTTGATAATGAAATTTACAATTATAAAAAAGATATTTCATTAAATTCTAATCTTGAAATCATTGGACTTTCTGGTAATACTAATATGAAAATAATTGAATTACCAGCCATAAATCAAAGTATGCTTAATAAAATATATTTATTTTTTATAATTTCTGGTGAACTCGAAACTTGGGACGGTGCAAATATTTATTATTCTAATAATGGGGGTAGAACATATAATACAATAGATTCTGTAACACAACAGTCTTTATTAGGACGAGTTTTTAATATTCCGAAGAAATCTAGACCATATTATTTTGATTATGAAAATATTTTACAAGTATTTTTTCATCCAAAAATTAATACGGATTTATTAGAAAATGTTGATGATCTAGAATTGTATAATGGTGCAAATATTGCATTGTATGGAAGTGAAATAATACAATTTAAAAGTATAAAACTTAATGGTGATAATTCATATTCTATTAGCGGATTGTTGAGAGGTTTATATAATACAGAAAAAGAAATTTATAATCATAAAGAAGGAGATATTTTTGTAATTTTAAATAATAATTTATATTTTCAAGAACTTGAATGTGATAAAATTAATTTTTATTATTTATATAAAGCGGTTACTTTTAAAAGAGATTTAGCAGATGTTGATGAAATATTATATAATATTAGAGGAAAAAATCTAAAACCTTTTACACCTTGTCATTTTAGATATAAAATTATTGATAGTAAATTAATTTTGGAATGGAAAGAGAGGGGTAGGGGTTACAGCAATTGGGTTGATTATAATGATTATATTTCTGTTGAGAATGAAAAGAAATATTTACTTAATATTTATAATTCCCATAATATTTTGTTAAAATCTGTTTATTTAAATGGTGAAAAATATGTATTTGAGTTGACCGATAGCTATGATTCTTTGAAATTGTGTTTGTGTCAGGTTGGTAGATATGGATTAGGAGAAATTGTTGAGATAAAAGTATAAAATTCATATTTATCTAAACTAAATAAAAAAATATTAATAAATATTAAAAAATATATTGACTTATTATAATATATATTATAAAAATATTTTTATGTAAAAATAATTATAATAATAACAATGAAAAAATATATAATTAGTGCTTTAGCACTGCTTTTTAGCTTTAATGTAAAAGCTATAGAATTTAGACCTTATGTATCTGGTAAGATAAATGCTAATTTTACAAAATATGATACTAAATTAAGTTTTGATCCTGATGATAGTGAGTCAAATACCAGTATTAAAATTGATGATACTGTGTTTGGTGGTGTTATCGCGGTTGGACTTTTTAATACTGATACTTCTTTACCATTAAGAGCTGAATTTGAATTTAGTATTTTATCAAAAGTAAAAGAGACATTAAATGATATTATTGAATTGGGTGCAGAAGCTAAACTTAATACTTATTATTTAAATTTATATTATGATTTTTATAATTTCCAAGATATTGGTTTTGTTCCTTATGTAAATCTTGGTCTTGGCGCAGCTACTGCCGATGTTTCTGTGAAAGTTTTAGGTGAAAAAATTGCTGATGAGAAAAAAACATCTTTTTCTTGGCAAATAGGTGCTGGTTCTTACTATAAAATAAATGATAATTTATTTGCAGATCTTGGGCTTAAATATAGCCAAACATCGTTTAGTGATCTTGATTTAGATGCTGATATAATTGCTTTATCACTAGGTTTGAGATATAACTTTTAATTTATAAATTATTTAAAATTAAATACCCATAAATTTTTATGGGTATTTTTTAGGTACTGCCTACTTATACATCAAATAATATTATTCATATTTTAAAATTATTTATTTTTATAATTGTTTATTTTTTAATTTCTATTATTTATGTCATTCCAGATTAGAATTTCTTAATAAACTTGTTTATTTAGAAATTCTTAATGTGGAATCCAATGATAAAAACAATTCAAAAGAAATAAAATCAAATAATAGTTGAAAAAATTATCTCAATATAGTATAATAAAACTATATCAGTAATTAAATTATCTATAATGTATAATTATTATGTTTATATTTTAGCAAATAAAAGAAATGGAACTATATATATTGGAGTTACTAATAATTTAATTAAAAGAATACTAGAACATAAAAACAAATTGTATGATAATAGTTTTACAAAAAAATATAATATTGATAAATTAGTTTATTATGAAGTCTACGATTCAATAGAAGAAGCTATCCAAAGAGAAAAACAATTAAAAATATGGAACAGAAAATGGAAAATAGATCTTATAGAAAATATTAATAAAGAATGGAGAGATTTATATTTTGACCTATTGGTATAATATTGGATTCCAGATTAGAATTTCTTAATAAACTTGTTTATTTAGAAATTCTAATCTAGAATGACATAAATAAAGGAAAATCAAGAAAATAAACATAAATAGGAAAAATATTAAATAAAAAAAGATATTTTTAATTATTTAATAATTTGATATATAATTGGGTAGTGTCTTTTT
>CATOJU010000083.1 GCA_951800555.1 uncultured Rickettsiales bacterium
TACGATGAAAATAAAGAATTAAAAAATATTTTAAATTTTGTATCAAAAAATTATATTACAAAATATACTATAAAAAAAATCAATATTTTAAATAAAAACAGTTTTATAAATAGGGCTGAAATTGAGATTAAAAATAATGATAATATTAGTGAAAATGATTTAGTTATTGATAATTATGGTAATCTTGTTGGCAGAGTTATAAATATAAAAGATAATTATGCAGAAATTTTATTGATTACCGATAATATTTCAAAATTTCCTGCAAAATTAGAAAATAGTAAAGTAAAAGTTTTATTAGAAGGGGATGAAAGTAAAACTTTAAAAATAAATTTTTTTCTTGGGGAAAAATTTAACATAAAAGAAAATGAAAATGTATTTACATCAAGTGATGGTGATGTAATACAAGAGGGCATTCGTATAGGAAAAGTTGTAAAAAATAAAAATGGAGATTTTAAAGTAAAAATTAATACAGTTTTGTGTAAAATAAATTATGTTGTAATTTTACATAATAAATAAAAAAATAATATACTAGACTAGTTTTCTAAAATCTAATAATATAAAATTTTAAAAATTTTCTATATGCTAAAAAGTTTATATATTCTTTTTTTATTAAACCTTCCGTATAAAAAAGTTTTTTGTAATATTTATTTTTTTGTGAAAATTTTTTTATGCAGAAAGTTTAATTGAAATAAAAGATTTAATAATCAAAAAAATATTTTAATCTTTTTAAAGATTAAAATATTATAATTATATTAATTATCTCCTTTATTATTTTCCCTAAATTGCCATAATTTTTCTATTCTTTTTGGATGTTGTAATTTTCTTAAAGCTTTTGCTTCAATTTGTCTAATTCTTTCCCTAGTAACAGAGAATTGTTTTCCAACTTCTTCTAATGTATGATCGGAATCCATACCTATACCAAATCTCATTCTTAAAACTCTTTCTTCTCTAGGAGTTAAATTTGATAATAAAGAAGTAGTAATTTCTTTTAAATTATTATATGAAGCAGCTTTAAATGGAGAAACAACTTTTGTATCTTCTATAAAATTACCAACTACACTATCTCCATCATCACTGCCTAATGGAGAATCTAAACTAACAGGATCTTTAGTATTTATTAAAACTTTTCTTATTTTGTCTGCTGGAATCAATAATTTTTTAGATATTTCTTCAACTGTTGGATTTCTACCAAGCTCCTGTGTTAATTGCCTTGAAGTTTTTGAAATTTTATTAATGGTTTCTACCATATGAATGGGGATTCTAATAGTTTTTGATTGATCTGCTATAGCCCTTGTCATAGTTTGCCTAATCCACCAAGTTGAATAGGTAGAAAATTTATAACCTTTTTTATATTCGAATTTATCGACAGCCTTCATTAATCCAATATTTCCTTCTTGAATTAGGTCTAAAAATTGCAATCCTCTATTTGTATATTTTTTTGCTATAGAAATAACTAATCTTAAGTTGGCTTGAATCATTTCTCTTTTAGTCTCATCTTCTTCTCTTTTAGTCTTTTTTATAGTTTTTAATGCCTCTGAAAAATCATTTAAATCTAGACCAATTATTTTTGTTATTTTATTAATTTTTTCACCATATTCAATTATTTTTTCACTACATTCTTTTATAAATTCTTGCCATCTTTTATCATTAATTTTATTTATTTCATCCAACCATTCTTGACCGTAAACATTTTGTTTAAAATGCATTAAGAATTCTTTTTTAGTAATATTATAATCATCGGCCATTTGATAGGTAGCTTTATTTATCTCCATTATTTTATCTTCAACTTTACAAAGTTCTTTAAATATACTATTTATAATATTTTCATTAAGCGGAATATCTACCATTTTTTTAAATAAATCGTCAAGTAAACTATTAATATATTTATCTTTTGTATCAAGTCTTGAGTTTTCTTTTGTATATGAAAGAATTTTTTGAATTTTTCCAACGGCACTTTCTAAGATAGTTAATATTTTAGGTAAAAGTGATTTTTCAACAGTAGCAACACAAGTACTACTATCGCCACCATCAACTTCATCTTCATCATCTTCAAATAAATTAATTTCCTCTTCATCATCGTCTGTTTTTTCTATAATATCATCATCGAATATTGAGCTAATTAAATTTTCGTCATCTTCTTTTTCATTTATTTCTTTTGCTAATTCATTAGTATTTATATTTTGATCAACTTCTACATCACTATCACCAACTTTTGATTCATCAATCTTTACAATATCTCTTAAAAGTATAGTTCCATTTTGTAATCCGTTATACCAATCTATTATATATTTCAACACAAATGGTAGTCTATATAGTTGTTTTATTATACTTAGACGACTACTTTCTATTCTCATTGCTATTTCTACTTCTTCTTCTTTTGTAAGTAATGGTATATTACTTATAGATTTCAAATAATATTTAACTGGATCATCTGTATTTTTTATTGTAATATCCTCACTAATAGTTGTAGTATCTTCACTTTCATTTTTTTGAAATGTATTTAATTCTTTTTCATCTTTAACAACAGAAATTCCACTATTTTCCAATACATTTATAATTTCTGTTATTTTATTTGGATCATTTATATTTTTTCCAATTTTTTCATTTATATATTTTATTGTTAAAAATTTATTTTTGGCACCGATTGACAATAATTCTTTTATTATCTTTAAAATTTTATCTTCTTCTAATTTTTTTCCATTACTATCCTTTTTTTGTCCATTTTTTGCAATTTTTTTTGATTCAATATTTTGTTTTTTTATAATTTTAACTACAATATTTTTTAAATTTTTTATATCAATTTTAGATTTTATAGCTTCTTTTTTTATAAATTTTTTTTTAATTCTTTTTAAATTTTTAGTAGCTTTTTTTATTTTTGAAGTTTTTTTAGTTTTAATATCTTTTTTATCTTTTATAATTTCTTTTATTTCATCTTTAGTGCTAGGTTTTTTTAAAGTTATTGTTGACCTTTCTTTTTTTATAGGTTTTTTTTTAATAATTTTATCCTTTAAATCTTCATTTTCGACATTATTTATGATATTTTTACTTCTTACTTTACTACTTTTAGCTGCAGCTTGTTTTTTTTGCATTGTTATTCTTGTTTTTGTGTAAGTTTTACTAACTTTTTTTACTTGTTTATTGTCATTATCAATCATATTAGCCATTATATTTCCTTAAAAAAATTATTAATATTAATAAATTAAAATTCACTTTCCAAATCATTTTTCTTTTTATATAGACTTTCTAGTTCTTTTAAGATAATCTGTCTTCTATCTTCATTATTATTTTTGATAGATAACTCTTTGACTTCTATTTCTAGAACTAATATATTCCTTTCTAAAATCAAGTTATACAAATATTTCAATTTTTTTTCATTTGAAATATTGTAATAATAATCATTATTTCTAATATAATCATTAAAACCATTTTTTTCAAGTGTTTTATTTAAAAATTCTTTATCATTTATTCTATCTGTTTCGTAAATATTTAATAAAATATCCATAATATTAGTTGCATCCTCAATAAAATAATTAATACCAAATATATCAATATTATATTGTTGAAAAATCATATCTATAAATTGTGCATTATTAATTAATAAATAAAAAATATTTTTTTCAATTTTTTTTATATTATTTTTTAAATTTTCTACACTATTTAATGGAGATGTTACTCTTTTATAATTTATTTTTGTAGTATCTCTATAGTTTGCTATTTTTTTATTACTTTTATATCTTGTTATCAAAAATAATTGTTTTTTATAAAAATCTTCAAAATTTTTTGAAACTAATGGATTTTTTATTTGATTTATCAAATTTTTTAAATTTGTTTCCAATTTACTTTTTTGTTCTGGTGTTATATAATTATTTCCTTCAATATTTAAGTCATTTAACTCATTTTTCCAAAGGAATTCTGATAAATTACTATAATTTTCTTTATTATTAATAAAATTTAAAAACCCTATTTTTCCATAATGTTTTACAAAATCATCGGGATCTTGGTTTTCTGGTAAAAAAACAAATTTTATATTCTTTGTTGCTGTTAATATAGGTAAAACTAAAAGAGCAAGCCTTTTTGAAGCTTTTTTACCGGCGTTGTCTCCATCAAGACATACTATAATTTCATCGGTAGCTACCCAAAGATCTTCTATTTGTTTTAAAGTAATTGCAGTTCCCATAGGCGCCACAACATTTTCTATACCATTTATTGATAAGCCTATTGCATCAAGATTACCCTCAACTAAAATTACATTTTTATTATCATAAATACTTTTTCTAGCAAAAAAATAATTAAATAAAACATTGCTTTTATGATATATTAATGTTTCTGGAGAATTCATATATTTAGGCATTTTATCTTTATCAATTACACGGCCAGTAAAGGCTATAACTTTTCCTTTTTTATCCAAAACTGGAAACATTACCCTTAGTCTAAATTTATCATAATAACCATTTTCTCCGTGAACTATAAGGCCGGCATTTTCTATTTGTTTTTCTGTAAAATCATTTTTTTTTAGAAATTCTATTAATTGGTTATTTTGTGGTGCGAATCCTATTCGAAATTTTTTAATATTATCAATATTTAATCCTCTTTTCATAATATAATTAAGGCCAGATTTTCCTAATGCACTAAAAATACAATTTTGAAAAAATTGGCAAGCTTTTTCATTAATATTTAATATGCTTTCAGATTCATTTATTATATTTTTTTGTGTTTTTGTTGTAAATGAATTATTTTTTTTTATTTCAATACCATAATCATCTGCTAAACGTTCAATAGCCTCTTTAAAACCAAGGCCCTCCTGTTCCATTATAAAAGTTATTACGTTTCCGTGGGCTCCACAACCAAAACAATGGTAAAACCCTTTTTCATCATTTACGTGAAATGATGGAGTTTTTTCTTTATGAAAAGGGCAACAAGCCATTTTATCTCTTCCTTTGTTTATAAGCTTTACACTGCGGCTAACTACATCGGAGAGAACAATTTTATCTACCAAAGAATCAATTAATTGTTTATCATACATATATTTTTTACCTTTATATATTTTTTAAATCATCAATAAATAAAATTATTTCATTTTTATCAATAATTCCGACATTTCTTTTTAATTCTTCATCCAATAG
>CATOJU010000084.1 GCA_951800555.1 uncultured Rickettsiales bacterium
AAATTATAACAAAATCAATTAAAAATAATCTAATAATTATCATTGCATTATAACCACCAATTAAGATTACACTATATCTTGATATAAAAATAAAAAATAAAATCGGCCATATTATCAAATTATTGAAAAATAAAAGTTTTAATCTTTGTCCTTTTGTTATAGAAAAACTTTTAGAAATTGCCTCCAATTGTCCATATTTTTTACCATCTCTCGTTTTTCTTACTATTAAAAACATTGAAAAAAATGAACAATAGGTAAAAAATATTATTCCTGGAATAACCAAAAATATTGAAGAAAATAAAAACAAAAAAACAAAAATATATAAACCAGAAAATAAATAAAATAAATTATTAAAAAAATCCGAAAAATATATGACTATATCATTTTCAATTTCTTCTTTATCATTATTTAGGGCTATAACATAAAAACCTATTTTTACTAATAAAGTTAGTGTAGTTACTGCAAAAAACGGTATAAAAACTAAAATAAAATTATTATCAATATAAAAATTTAAATTTAATTTATTATAAATTATTTTTATCATCAAAGTAAACAAATATTTTCTAAAAAAACAATAACAAAATATATTTATTAAAATAAATAATATTGCATGTTTAAGAAAAAATAAAAAACTTAAGAAAAAATTTTTAAAAATTGATAATTTCATTAATATAAATATTACGAATCTGTTAAATATGTATTTATAATACTATATTATTTTTATTTGTCAAATTTTATTTTAAGTTAAACTACAATTTTTAATAAAATTTTATATTTATTTTTAATAGTTTTTATTATTTTATTTCAAAAACTGTAGTAAAAGTGGTGAATATGTATATTTTTTTACTTCTCAACTTGCTTTTTCAGCAAAATAAATTAAAATTTTTTTAATAAATTTTATATAGAATCAATGAAAAAAAAAATATTTATAATATCTGGTGAAAAATCTGGAGATTTACTTGGTTCAAAAATAGCAAAACAAATTAGTAAAGAAAAATTTGAAATTTATGGAATAGGTGGCAATATGATGGAAAGCGCAGGGGTAAAACTTTTTTCATCAATTAACGATATTTCTGTGATGGGTATTTTTGAAATTTTACCAAAAATATTTAAGATATTAAAAAAAATAAAAGAAACAGCAAAGTATATAATTGAAAGTAAACAAGATATAGTCTTAACAATTGACGCTCCTGACTTTTGCTTTAGAGTTGCTAAACTAGTTAAAAAATTTGACAAAAATAAAAATATAAAATTTGTGCATTTTATAGCACCAAGTGTATGGGTTTATAGAAAAAATAGGGCAAAAAAAATTGCAAAAATATATGATTTACTTTTTTGCATTCTTCCTTTTGAACCACCTTATTTTGAAAAATATGGCTTAAAAAGTATATTTGTAGGACATCCTATTTTTGATAAAAACTCTTTAGAATATAAATTTAACGAAAATACTATAAAATATAATACAAATAGCAATATAATCTCTATTACTTCAGGAAGTAGAAAAAGCGAAGTAAAAATACTATTACCAATTATTTTGGACGCTGTAAAAAATTTAAAACAAAAATATAAAAATTTAGAGTTCCATATTTTAGCAACAGAAAATACTATTGATGTTATTAATAATATATTACAAAATAGAAAAAATAATTACATAAAAATAAATATTACACAAGAAGAAAAAAATAATATTTTATCAAAATCTATGTTTGCAATTGCAAAATCTGGTACAAATACACTGGAAATTGCGGCTTATTCTATTCCTATGATAGTAATCTATAAATTTAATTTTTTTACAAATTTAATTGCTAAATTTATAAAAATAATTACTACTGCTAAATATGTAAATATTATTAATATTATAGCTAAAAAAGAAAATATTCCAGAATTAATTTTGGATGATTGTAATGCAAAAAACATTTTTGAAAAAGTATGCGAATTAGTCGATGACGAAAAATTAAGATTAAAACAAATAGAAAATAATCTTAATACTATAAAAATTTTAGGATATAATTCAAAAGAAAATAATTCTATTCAAAAAATAGTAGAATATATATATTCGTTAATTTAAAATAAAAAAAGTTGACTATAAATAATTTTTAATTAAACTTCTAAAAAAGAAATCATATTTAATATTTATTTCTTATAAATATAAAACTAAAATTATAGTAAAAATATAGGGATTTTTACTCCCTGTTTAGTTTTATTAATTATTAACGTCCCTAATAAAAAAAATATGAGTTTTAATTTTGAAGAATTCGAAGAATTATTAGAACAATACGACGACGAAATAGTAAATTACAATGAAGGTGATATAGCTAGTGGTATTGTTATTGATATAGATAATAAAACAGTAACTGTTGATATTGGTGGGAAAACTGTTGGTTATATCCCACTATCGGAATTTGCTGGTGAAAATATAGAAGTTAATACACCTGTAGATGTTTATATAGAAAAAGTAGAAAATAAAAAAGGTGAATTAATTGTAAGCAGAGAAAGTGCAAGAAAATACCAAAATTGGAATTATTTAAAAAAATGTCTTGCAGAAGGAAAAACTGTTTCTGGTAAAATTTTAGGAAAAGTAAAAGGTGGTTTTGCTATTCAAATAGATGATATTATAGCATTTTTACCAAGAAGCCAAGTTGATACTGCTGTTTTAGCTGATATGGATAGTTTTGTAGGGAAAATACAAGACTTTATGATTCTAAAAATTGATGATGTAAGAGGAAATGTTGTAGTTTCCAGAAGAGCAATTCTAGATGAACAAAGAAGTAAAGAAAGAGAAGAGATTTTATCTAAAATTAAAGTTAACGATGTCCTTAAAGGTATAGTTAAAAACATTACTGACTATGGCGCATTTATTGATTTTGGTAGCTTCGATGGCTTGCTACATTTAACAGATATTTCTTGGTGTAGAGTTAGACACCCATCTGAAATTTTAAAAATTGGTCAAGAAATAGAGGTTCAAGTAATTAAATACGATGAAGAAAATAAAAAAGTTTCTTTGGGTATGAAACAATTACAAGAAAACCCTTGGGAAACAATAGAAGCCAAATATCCAGTTGGTTCAATAGTAAAAGGAAAAGTTACAAATATTGCTCAATATGGTGTTTTTGTAGAAATAGAAAATGGTATTGAAGGATTAGTACATATTTCAGAAATGAGTTGGTTGAAAAATAATGTTTCTCCATCGAAAGTATTGAGTTTAGGTCAAGAAGTAAATGTAATGATTCTTGATATTAATACAGAACATCATAGAATTTCACTTGGTATTAAACAATGTGAAAATAATCCTTGGAAAGAATTTTCGGATAAATATGAATTAGGTGATATTTTAGAAGGTGTAATTAAAAATATTACTGAATTTGGATTATTTGTAGAATTTGAAAATGGAGTTGATGGTTTAGTTCATGTTTCTGATTTAGAATGGGATGACCCAGAAGGAAAAGAAGCTATTAAGAATTATAAGAAAAATGATAAAGTTAAAGTTATATTACTTGGTAGCAACTATGAACAAGAAAGAATTTCTTTAGGTATCAAACAACTTTCAATTGATAATTTTAAAGAAAAAGTTAATGAACTTGAAAGGGGTAAAAAAGTTTCTTGTACAGTTAAAAGTGTTAAAAAAGAATTTTTAGAAGTTGAGATTGATTTAGGTTTAAAAGGAATTATAAAGAGAATTGATATTTCAGCTGATAAAAAAGAACAAAAAACTGATAAATTTAAATTAGAAGATGTTCTTGAAGCTACTATAATTGTATTTGAAAAAGATACAGGTAAATTGGTTTTAGCTTTAAAAAGTTTGGATGAAGTTGAAAAAGCTGACAAACAAGAAGAAGACGAAGAAGATTTTGATATTGAACAATATATGAATACAAATACAAATACTACATTAGGTAGTGTATTTGGCAATGTATTTAATAATATTAAATAGATATTAAAATAAATTCAGTTTAAAAAACTCACTATTACTATAATAGTGAGTTTTTATAGATTTAAATTCTAATATTTTTATTTTTTTGTGTATTAATTATTTTCTATTATTCCTAGTTTTTTTCTAGTAATTCTTTAAAATTCAAGAGTTTTTGAAAATTAAAAGTAATATTTTTTTAATTGTAACAATAAAAATATATTTGAAATTTAACTTTAATCACATACGGTATTATGAAAGAAAAATGGAAGTTGTATCAAACTAAGTAAACGTATACATTTTTTTCACAAACCTCTTGACTTTTAAATAAATATAATTTATAATTATAACAAGATATGGGCAATTAGCTCAGTTGGTTAGAGCATCTGCCTTACAAGCAGGGGGTCATAAGTTCGAGTCTTATATTGCCCACCATATTTATAAATGATGCGGATGTAGCTCAGTTGGTTAGAGCGCTTGCCTGTCACGCAAGAGGTCGCGAGTTCAAGTCTCGTCATTCGCGCCATATATTGAATAAATGGTTAATATCAAATGATTACAAATAGTGTGTTTAAAACCAAAATTCAAATCATATTTTCTCCTAATTATTTTTATAAACAAATTTAAACACACTATTTGACTACTGTATATAGTAGTATTTTTGCTTTTTTGATTAAATATATATTTCAACTGATATTTTTAATAAAACGACCACGATTTAAAGCATAAAGAATATTGTTTATTTTTTTATTCTTAAGAATACTCTATGTCATCCTTTAAGTTGTTGTAAAAAATAGTTTTGTAGCTATTAATTATAAATTTATATAAATAATCTAAACTTATATTAAGCTAAATACCATATATACTTGCATCTTGGTTATTTATTCATATTCATCAATAAATTTTACCTTAACGAAAAGGCGGAGTTGTAGTCATATTAACTTTCATTTTTTTTATTTTCTTTTAAATTATACCAAAAAATTTATTTTAATCTTAATTTTTAGTTATGGATTAATTCGCATACTTCAATAATTTTTTTAATTATTAAACAAGTAATAAATTATAATCAAAAACAATAGATTTTAAAAATACAATAAAATTTTTTGAAAATAAATAAAAAGTTAAGTTATAAAACTAAATTTAAAATATTTTTT
>CATOJU010000085.1 GCA_951800555.1 uncultured Rickettsiales bacterium
TCTAAAACTAAAATTAAAAGATATATTATCCTTTTCTTTAGAATCAACATATCCATTTTTTCTTACACTGAATTGTATTTTAAAACATCCATCTTCATAAATCAATCTGTTTTCTAATGTAATTACTTTATTATATTTTAAATCATCGTTTATTTCGAGGTCATAACTGATTTTATCATTTATTTTATATTTTATAAAAAAATTTAATTGTTCTTCTTTGTCTTCATTTATATTAATATAACTGGCATTAAATAAAAATTTATTAAGAATTCCCTCTAATATTATTTCTTGTCTATTTAATTTATAATTTTTATTATCAATATTTAATAAATAGTTTAAATAAATATCATTGTATTTATAGTAAATTCCAGATAAAATATCTGAAACATTATTTTCAAAATTTATTATTTTATGATTTTTATCAATTTTATCTTTATAACCTTGTCCAATAATTAAATTTAAATTGCCGAATTTTGTATTTAGTTCTGCCTCTAGTCCGTAATTTATTCTATTTCCTTTTTCTACTAAATTATAACCATTATATCTATTATTCGAAAATAAATTATTTATAGTTAGTTCCGAATCTTTACTATCAAGATCAATAATATTTGAATTATTTCCATAACCAACAATATATTGTATTTTTGGTTTTATAAAAACGTTATAAAAACTAAAAGGAAATTCTATTTTGAAATCAAATTCTGGCATTAGCCTTATTTTATCATAGTTTTTATCAATAACATCTGTATAATTATATACTTTATAAACATTAGAATATAAATTAAAATTACCTTCATAATATATATTATTTATTATACTATTATATTTTAAATCCATATAATAGCCAAAATCGGTATAACCGTTATTTTTCTCATTAAATATGTTTGATAATATAATATTATTATCAAAAGTAATTCTATTTTTATAATTGGAAAAAATGTCAATTTTTCTATTAAAATATATATTTGGTACTAAATAGGGATTATTAAAAGTATTAAGATTTCTTTCTTCTCTAATTCTTTGAAAAATAATGGTTTCAAAATTTATATAACCATAATTATTGTTGAATATTTTAATTAAATTTAAATTTGATTTAAGTACTTTATCATAATTGTTAAAATAATCTCTCAAAAAATAACTATCATTCACCAAATTTAAGTTGCTGTAATAATAAAAATCATTTTTAAATAAACCTTTACTATAGGTATTTAGATAGATTTTATTATTTTTATAAGTATTTTCATCTTTTTCTGTAACACTAAAATCATTTTTAAATAATTGCGATCTTTTATTATCAAAAGCATATTGTAAATTAATATCAAACATAAAATTTTTGCCATTATTATATTTAATATTATTATTAAGTAAAAAATTTCTTTTTAAATAAAAATTAGGCTCAAATTTAATATCTAAATTGTCAAAAAAATAAAATTTAAATGGCAAAATAATATAACTTCCATAATTAGTAGTTCTATGAATCGATGGTGAAGATAGACCAGAAACTCTTGTATTAAATGGTTTTGAACTTGTTATATATGGTAAATAAAAAAATGGAATATTTAGAAATCTAATAAATATATGTTTTAAAATTATTTTATTTTTACTTTTATCTATATTTGATTGTTTTGAATGTATTGAAAATAATTGCAATTTCTCTTTTTTTATCTGTTTTATGATTTCATCATAGGACAAATCTATATTTAAATTTTCGTTAGGGCAAAAATAATAATCAGATTCTTTCATAAAATAATTATTATTGTCTTTTTTTTCAATTTTTGGAGCTATTATACTAATGCCATTATTTAATATAATTCCTGCATTTTTAAATTCACCAGTAGACATATCTTTTGAAATTACGGCCTCTTCGGCAAAAATATTGTTATTATTTGCATCTGTTAATTTTGCCCTGTTTTTAAGAAATATTTTTTTTTCTATGTCATCATAAATTATTTTGTCAGAAGTTACTCTATAAATATCCTTTTGAAGTATTACATTGCCTTTTGCCTCATATCCTTTTTGTTGTTTATTACTCTTTATTGTGTCTGCTCCTATTATTATAGTTTCACTTTTGCTATAGACATACTGTATTTTTATAAAAACAAAAAAAATTAATAAAAAACTTTTAAACAAAATATTTAATTAACATTGATATTTGGTATAATAAAATAAAAAATAAAAATGACAAGGAATTTATACTAAATAAAGTATTGCTATTTTTATGCTTTTTTTATTTTTTAATGTTTTTTCTAATAATTTTTATAGCTTCATCTATGTTATTAATTCCTTCTATAGCCTTTTCTATTGGACAAATGTCAACCCCTTCTTTATCTAGTATTTTTTTGACCAATTTTTTATAGGTTGCAGGAATATGATTATCATTAAGTAGTTTTAAAGCATCTTCTGCCATAATTTCTCCATATACAGTTCTTGCTCCAGCTTTTATAAGTACAAAAGCAGCAGCTTTACCAATCTTTTTGCCTACAACAGTTGCATCTTTAATAGTTTCTGGTTCATTATCCAACAATTCTAAAAGTGGTTCTAAGCCTATACCTTTTTTATTAGAAATAATTTTATTATCCTTTAATACAAGGCAAGATTCCTCTTGATTTTTAACCATATTCACAGCTTTATCAAAACCAGATAAATCATCATCTAATGATATAAGTTTATAATTCCTAGTTCCCAATCCCATTTCTTCTGCATAGGGTAATTGATGTAAACCTTCTCTTGATTCAATTCTTTCCTTTAAATCATGTAATTCAGTTTCTGGCAAATCATAAACCATATCTATTGAAGCTTGATCAACGGCAACTATATCAGTTGATGCTAAAATACCTATATCTCTAATTTTAACAGGTGAGGCACTAGTACCGGCACAATCACAATCTACTGACATATTCCTTAGTGTGTTTAAAAAAGCCATATTTTCACCGAAATGTCCAAATGTAGCAACCACTGATTCTACCATATTTTCCATAAATTCTGCACCAGAAATAGACCATTGTTCACCACCTTCTATAGTATGAATCATTTTTTTACCAATTTTTCCATCAGCATTTCCTATAGCTAAATTTTTTATAGAACCACCAAAACCGCCCATAGTATGGCCTTTAAAATGTGTAAGGGCAATCATAGAATCATAATTTATAATATGACTTCCCATTGACATTTGTTTAAAATGTTTACCATTTTTAACTGGTAACATAATAGCCCCTTCTTCATCCATAATATCTACAGGGCTAAAAGTCCAACCGTTAATTTTTAATGTTTCCCTGTGTCCTTCTGTAGTTTGTCTTGGACTGGAATAATAAACATTGGTTTCTACAAGTGTACTATTAGGAACATTTTCTACCATAGCTTTTACCATAGGAATTGGCAATATATTTGGACCGTTTGGTTCTCCGGAATGCCATTTTATAGCAACTTTACCTTTTATATTACTATTAACTTTATTATAAAGTTTTAGCAATCCTTCCGGCGATATATCGTGAGTAAAATATACTTTTGCTATTTTAGGATTATTTGAATGTTTAATTATTTTAGATGTTTTTTCATTTTCTTGCATTTCTATTTCCTTTAGTTTATTGTTATCTCGAGTATAAGCTATATATGAAATAAATATTATAATAATCAAATTGATTAATAAGTTTAATAATTTCATTTTTTTATTTAATATTGATAAAATTATTTTTATGTAAAAATTTTATATAATGTAAATAAAATTTCAAGAATTATTTTATTTATGGTTTTGCTTTAATAAATTTTATTGACTTTTTAATTAGCTTTTATATTCTAAAATCAAACAATATTAGGATAAGCTATGAAATTTAACAGAATATTATTTAAAATATCCGGTGAAGCTATGATGGGTAGTAAACCATTTGGACACGATTTAGAAGCAATAGATAAAATTACAAAAGAAATAATAAAAATATATAAACTTGGAGTTCAAATATGCTTAGTTGTAGGCGGGGGCAATATATTTAGAGGAATTTCTGTTTCAAGTGAATTAATGGATAGAACAAGTGCAGATTATATGGGAATGTTAGCAACTATTATGAATGGAATAGCTTTACAAAGTTCATTAGAAAAATATGGTATAGCTACTAGAATGCAAACAGCTTTAGAAACAAGTAAAGTTTGTGAACCATATATAAGAAGAAAAGCTGTAAGGCATTTGGAAAAAGGAAGGGTTGTAATATTCGTTGCCGGTACAGGAAATCCATTTTTTACCACAGATACAGCTTCAGTTTTAAGAGCTTCGGAAATGGAATGTGATGCTATATTTAAAGGAACACAAGTTGATGGAGTTTATGATAAAGATCCTAAGAAATTTACAGATGCAAAAAGATATGAACATTTGAATTATGATGAAGTTATAAAACAAAATTTAAGAGTAATGGACCCCACGGCTTTTACTTTAGCGAGAGATACAAATATTCCTATTGTTGTTTTTAAAATTTCGGAAGAAGATTCTATTTTAAAAGTTATTAATGGTGAAGGAAAATATACTATTATTGATAATAAAAACTGATTTAAGAGGTTTTAGATGAGTGAAAATATAGAATCTATAGATAATGATTTAGATGATAGTAAAACTGTTGAGGATCAAAATGAAGAAATAAATGCTAATGAATCTAATGAAAGTAATAATGAAAAATTAGAAAATGTTGAAGAAGAGGAAGATTTTGATGATACGGATGAACAAACTATTATAGAAAAAAAAAGACAAAAAATTTTATTGAAAAAAATAGATTTAGATAAATATTTGCAAAAAGATGAAAAAGAAAAAGAAGGTGGACCAAAAAATATTAATGATATTGATTTAAAATCTGTCGATTATAATTCTTTTGATAGCATAAATACAGAACATATTGATTTATATTATATGTTAAATGATAATAAAAATAATATAGAATTTTTAGATGAAGATTTAGTTTTACAAAGTAAAAAAGAAGATGAAATAAGGGCTTTGAAAAAACAAGAAAAAGATGAATTTGACTTTAATTTGGAAGAATTGGTAGATTGTGATTGTGCCGGTACTAGTGCCTCACC
>CATOJU010000086.1 GCA_951800555.1 uncultured Rickettsiales bacterium
CCAGAATATATGTTATAGTATGTATATTCTTTCATTAATTACCTCATTTTTAATTATTAATACTTTTTGTTAAATTAATTATAAAAATGAGGTAAAATTTTTTCAAAGTTTTTCCCAAATGTGTTTGAACCTAGACATTTTATAAAAAAATATTTTAATTTTGTTTAAATTATTTAAATATCATTAACACATATATAATTTTTTTGTATATAGTTTTTTATTTTTTTTGAAAAATAATATATCTTAAAATCTTTTAATCCATTTTTTACTTTTTATATAGGTACCTCATAAAAATGAATGGTCATTTATATTAAAAGGTAAAAATATTAATAAAAAATTATTTATAATTTTAATTTTTTGGTAATTCTATTTCTGGAAAATATTTTTTCATATATATAATATATTGTTCTTCCACGTATTTCCACATTTTATTCCTTCTTTCTATTTTATTTTTGTCTATAACAATATTATTTATTTTTTCGTAATTCTTAATAAGTATATCCATAAATTCGTCATCTACTCTACAAGATATTCTTGACAGATCAGAATAAATATCGGATAAACCAAAAAATGCAAAATCAAGAAAAGCAACTATTTCGTTATTTTCATCCAAAAGAATATTACCTATATTTAAATCGCCATGTACTAATACCAATGGACTTTCATTTTCTTCGATTTCCATTTCTTGCTGCATAGAATAATCATAATAATTATCATCAACTTTTGCTAGGTCATTCAAAAAACGCGAAAGTCTAATATTTAATTTTTCTGGAATTTTTTTTAAATTAAATTTTATTGAATGAATTTTTGATAAAAATTCGGCAATTTCTTTTATAATTTTACATTTTTCATCAAATGTTAATAAATTTATTTTATTTGTTAAGCTTTCTCCTTCAATTTTTTTGTGTATACTAAATGGTCTTTTTTTATCATCATATTTAATATTTAGATCTATAGTCTTAAAATCAGCAATTTTACTTTTTAGAAATTTATTTGCTAGAACATCTTTTTCTATTTGTTTTGAAAAAAAGTTATTTCTTGGAAATCTAAATATAAAACAATTATTATCTATATCAGTTGCTTCTAAAACAATATTAGTCCAACCAGTTGAATATTTTTTTATATTTTTCGAATTTGGTAATATAGTATCTATAATATATTTTAAATTTTCCTTTTCTGTAAAGAACAAATTAATCCTCTTTAAATTTTTAATAAAAATTTTATAAAATATTATAATTATAATGTTATTAATTTTCAATATTAATATAAAAAAATTTTTCAAAAAAGACTTTTATATTTTTAATTATGTAAAATTTTTATGCAGAAGATCAAAATATATTTTCTAATTTTCCTTTTCCAAATTATCTTTAGCAACTTTATTTAATTCAATATTTAATTCTTTTAATTGAATTTCTTCCACTGGTGACGGACTACCAATCATTAAATCAACGCCCTTCCCATTAGGAACAAAAGCTATAACTTCTCTTAAATTTGGTTCATCCAACAATAACATAATCATTCTATCAATACCAAAACCACTCCCACCATGAGGAGGAGCCCCATATTTAAATGCGTTAATCATTCCACCAAACTTTTTATCTACAACTTCATTTGGGTAACCAACTAATTCAAAAGATTTATACATAATTTCTGGTTTATGATTTCTTATTGCACCACTGCACATTTCATAACCATTACAAACACAATCAAATTGATTACAAGTAATACTTAGCAAATCTTCGGTTTCAAAAGCTTTCATACCACCTTTTGGTAAAGAAAACGGATTATGACAAAAATCAAGATTGCCGGTTTCTTCATTAATTTCATAAAGTGGAAAATCAACTATCCAACAAAATCTATATTCATCTTTATTAATTAATTCTAATTCCTGACCAAGTTTAGTTCTAACTTTTCCGGAAAGTTTTTCTGCTTCTTTTTTAATATTACAACAGAAAAATACTGCATCTCCATTTTTCAAACCTACAACTTCTTTTAATTTATTTAATTTTTCTTCATCTAAAAATTTAACTAACGGACCCTTTGCGTTTCCTTCTTTATCAAAAACTATATAGCCAAGCCCGCTGGCACCTTCTTCTATGGCAAAAGCTACCATTTTGTCAAAAAAACTCCTAGGTTTATCTACTACATCAGGAGCCGGGATAGCTCTAACTATAGCGCCACTTTCTATAGCTTTTACAAATAAACTAAAATTAGAATTTCTAAAAATATCAGTAACATCAGCTATTATTAATGGATTTCTTAAATCTGGTTTATCTGTTCCATATTTTAATAAAGCTTCATTAAATGGAATTTTTAAAAAATTACCTGGTTCTGTCACTTTTCTATTTGAAAAATGTGTAAATGTATTATATAAAACAGGCTCCATAACATTAAAAATATCTTCCTGTTCCACAAAACTCATTTCCATATCAAGTTGATAAAATTCAAGTACTCTATCTGCTCTACTTCCTTCATCTCTAAAACACGGAGCTATTTGAAAATATTTATCAAATCCGCTAACCATTAAAAGTTGTTTAAATTGTTGCGGGGCTTGAGGTAAAGCATAAAATTTTCCTGGATGTAATCTACTAGGGACCAAGAAATCCCTTGCTCCTTCCGGAGAAGATGCTGTTAAAATTGGGGTTTGAAATTCTTGAAAGTCTTGCTCCCACATTTGTTGCCTTAGAAATTTTATTACATCATTTCTTAAATGAATATTTTTATGCATTTTTTTAGTTCTTAAATCAAGATATCTATATTTATTTCTTAAATCTTCTGGATAATTTTGACTTTCAGCAGAAACTTGGAAAGGTAATTGATCTGCTCTACTTTCAACTGTAATGTTTTCAATAGCAATTTCAATTTCCCCTGTTTTTAATTCAGGATTTATTGTATTTTCTGCTCTTGCTACTACTTTTCCTTCAACAAAAATAACACTTTCGTCTTTTAAAGTGGAAGCTAATTCCATTAAATTTTTATCTTTTTCAATATCTATAACACATTGTGTTATACCATAATTATCACGTAAATCAATAAATAACAAACTCCCGTGATCTCTTATGGAATGAATCCAACCACCTAATTTTACCGAAGTCCCAATAAAACTTTTGTTTAATTCATTGCATTTATGAGTTCTTAACATTTTCTATTTAATTAATATTAATAAAAAATAATTGCAAGGACGATTATCTCGCGGTGCCACCTTGCTTTATAGATAAATCTAACTCATTTTATAAGCTGTAACGGGCTTGCCCGGAAGGTTCTAATGGGATTGTTTTGCAATCTGTTCTTCCTTCTGCTCCCCATTGTTGATGGATCAAGGCATTTGGTTTAATTGTAAAAAGGGGGTTTAAAAAAGTCAAGAATTTTTGATGAAAGAATGCATTTCGGCACTGCCCAGCTCTTCTTTATTTTTTAATTTTAATCATTATAATAATACACTATATTTAACAATAAAATTTAAAGAAATAAAAATATGATAAACAAATGTCCCTATTGTAATAGTGAAAGAATAAATAAAAATGGCCATAAATGTAATAAGCAAAGATATATCTGTAGAAATTGTTCTAAATCCTTCTGTGAACTTGATGCAAGAGTAAAAAGACCATTAGAACAGAGAAAATTATGCTTAATATTATATAGTTTAGGTTTATCTAAAAATTCCATAAAAGAAACTATAGAAAGACAGTATAATATAAAAATATCATATAGTTTAGTAGAAAAATGGATTAAAGCAGGAATTAAAGCTTTAAAGTTTGATATAGATAATAGAATTAATAATAATATTACTAAAGAAAATAATAATATTATAAATATATTAGAAATGGATGAAAACAAGTGTATCAGGGATGTAAGTTTACTTAACATCACTGATACCGAACTTTGCCGAAGGAATTATATACACAATATTTTGATCTAAAAAAAAGAAAAAAATACCTGTAAAAATATGGACTGCAGTAGATAGAGATAGTGGTAATATTATAGCTTATGACATAAGCATTAATGAAAATAAGAATGAAGATATAATATGTCGAAGATTATTGAATAAAGTATTGTTCAATAATAATATTGATTCCTTTTATTTTATAATAAAAAACCTATTATTAAAATAAATATAATAGCCTCTGATGGAAACTATCAATATCATAAAATAATAAAGTGCAAAGAAAGAAAAATAGTTAAAATATATAATGATAAAAAAACTAAAAGATTATTAAGAGATAAAGTAGGTAATATAATAAAAAATATAAAAAAAGAATACTATAACATAGCTAAAGATGAAGAAATACATTTGGATTGTAATAAACATATTATAGATAAAGCAGAAACCTGTTTAGTGGAATTCCTTAATAGTTCATTAAGAAATAAATATCTATGTTCAATAGAAAAACAAAAGCTTCAGCTAGAAGTTTTAATTCTTTAAATAATACTGTGTTCCTATGGGTTAATAGTAATACTTTTTCAAGTAATATAGAAAAGTATGCTAATTTTGGAAGAATAATGGAAACAAGGACAATAGAAGAGAGGGAGAAAATAAAAAAGAATAATAAGATAATAAATAAAGAAAAAGTAAATAACAATAATAAAGATAAGAGAAAAATTAGTGTTGCTTAAGTGGTGTCAAGAAATAGAGTGAAGTCCCTAAAAAAGAGATTGTATAATTTTTGTTTCCTTTTTAAATTCTTAATATAATATATATTATGTATAATAATATACATAGTTATATGAAATGTGTAATGACAAAAACAATAAAATAAAAAATAAAAATCAAATCCTTTATGTAAATATTGTAACAGTGATTATATAAGATCTCATGTTATATCCATTAATGGTAAATAAAGATACAGATGCAGAATAGGTGATAAAACATTTCTCAATGAAGAAGATAACAGAATAAAACATAGCACAGTAGAAAGAAGAATATGTATAACATTATTATATTTAAATTCTATGAGTGTAAGGGGAATACAAAAATTTTTAAGTTCAGAATTTAATAAAAAAATATAC
>CATOJU010000087.1 GCA_951800555.1 uncultured Rickettsiales bacterium
CAAAATTTTTTTAATATATTCCCAAAATTAGTTAATATTTCAATAATAATTTGATATAAACACCAATATATTACTTATATATAATTTTTATTTTTACTAATTAAAAAGTAAAATTATAGTTAAAATTAATAGATAATAAAGGTGATAAATCTTGACATAACAAAAAAATAGACATATAATATTATTATTAATAATAATAAATACAAATGCAAATTGCGAAAGTCATAGTCCCTTTTCCATTATATAATATTTTTGATTATGAAAGTATAGAAAATGTTACTATTGGTAGTTTAGTAAATATTTCTTTCTCAAAAATAAAGACTATTGGGCTAGTGACTGAAATTATAGAAGAAAACAACAAAAACAGGCAATTAAAAAAAATTGATAGTATATTAAATATTAAACCTTTTAAAAGTGAATTGGTAGAATTTATAAAATGGGTTGCAAATTATAATATAATCCCCTATGGCCTGGTTTTTAAAATTGCATTTTGTGAAAAATTTACTATTAATAATTTAAAAGAAATTAGTGTTTTTTCATTTTTAGATGACAAAAATAAAAAAATTACTCAAAAACAGGAAATAATTGTA
The DNA here is from genome assembly GCA_951800555.1 of uncultured Rickettsiales bacterium. Classification (GTDB taxonomy): domain Bacteria; phylum Pseudomonadota; class Alphaproteobacteria; order Rickettsiales; family UBA1997; genus CATOJU01. The sequence continues at coordinate 591 of CATOJU010000087.1, forward strand.
GATTATTTGAAAAATAATAGTGAAAAATCATATTCTTTCGAAGAGTTAAAAGATATTTGTAGCTTGAATATATTAAAAACACTAGCAAAAAATAAAGTTATTATTGAAAAAAAAATAAAGCAAGATAACATAAATTTTAATTTAGATCTAAATAAAATAAAATTAAATATTTTATCGGAAGAACAAAATAATATTTTTACAAAAATTTTAAATTTTATAAAAGAAAATAATAAACCAATATTACTTGAAGGAGCAACGGGATCTGGAAAAACAGAAATATATTTTCACCTTTTTAATAAAATATTAAAAGAAAATCAAGACAATCAAGTTTTATTTCTTTTACCAGAAATAGCTTTAACAAACCAATTTGTAAATAGAATAAAAAATCAATTTAATTGCGAAAATGTAGCAATTTGGCATTCCAATATAGCAAATGGAAAAAAACAAAAAATTTGGAATGGAATTATTAATAGTAAAATAAAAATTGTAATAGGTGCTAGATCTGCACTATTTTTACCCTTTAACAAATTAGCAATTATAGTAGTAGACGAAGAACACGATGGATCCTATAAACAAACAGAAAATGGTTGTTATAATGCTAGAGATATGGCAATTGTTAGAGCTAAATTTAATAATTGTCCTATAATTCTTGGTAGTGCCACACCATCCTTGGAAAGTCTTATAAATGTTGAAAATAAAAAATACAATTATGTTTTTTTAAAAAATAGATTTGGTAAATCTGTAAAACCAAATATCGAAATTATTGATTTAACAAAGGAAAAATTAAAAAAAGATAAATATTTATCCAAGGTACTTTTAGATAACATAAAAATAGAACTTGATAAAAAAAATCAAGTTATGTTGTTTATGAATAGAAGAGGCTATGCTCCTATTGCTTTATGTAATGAATGTGGTTATAAATTTGCTTGTCCTAAATGTAGTTGTTATTTAACAGTTCATAAAGATTATCTACTTTGCCATCAATGTGAATATAAAACTACAATTAAAAATAATTGCCCTTCTTGTGGAGCTGAAAATTCTATAATATTTTTTGGTCCAGGTGTAGAAAAAATTGAAAATGAAGTAAAAGAATATTTTAAAGATAAAAAAATAGCTTTAATAACTAGTGATACTACACAAAGTAAAGCAGAAACAGAGGAGATTTTTAAAAAAATAAATAATAATGAAATAGATATTATTATAGGAACACAAATAATAACGAAAGGTTACGATTTCCCAAATTTAACACTAGTAGGAGTTATAGATGCTGATGCGAGTTTATTTGGTGCGAATTTTAGGTCTACTGAAAGGACTTATCAACTTTTAAGTCAAGTTACTGGTCGTGCCGGTCGTAGAGAACAAGAAAGTAAAGCAATAATACAATCTTATAGCCCTAATAATCTAGTTCTACAGGCTTTAAAAAATAACGATAGAGAAACATTATTTGATTTTGAAAAAGAAAATAGAAAACTTATAAATTTACCACCATATGGAAAAATGGTAATGTTGCTTGTTTTCGGGAAAAAAGAAGTTGAAGTTTATAAAAAAGTAAAAGAAATAGTGAATTTATTGCCTAATAATGGTGAAAATATTGAAATTTATGGTCCAACTCCAGCTATTCCCTATAAATTAAATAATGAGTTTAGGTTTAAGATAATTATAAAAACATCTTTGAACATTAATATACAAAAAATTGTTCTTTACGTTTTGGATAGAGTAAAATTCGTTAATGGTTTAAAGATGAGAATTGATATGAATCCATATTTTATATTATAATTGATATATAAACAATATTTAAATAATTAAAATAACCCTAATATCGCTTTTAAATCTAAAATGTATTAAAAAATAAATATAGGAAGTTAATTTGTTAATAATGTCAAGAAATTAGATAATTTCGATATAGAACTAACCACCGCCAACGGTAATATTAACATAACCACACTACAGAATTATAACTATACTAAACAATATACCAATATAGACGGAGGAATATTTAGCACCACTACCACTAAAAAACAATAAAAAACAATTGCAATCTTTATCTAGTTTAACCTAAACACAAAATTTGTGTTTAGATATATTTATAAAATTTTTTAAGTAATGACTAAAAAATTTTTCATCCTAACTTAAAAGGTGTAAAGTATTCTTGGAATAAAATCAAAATTAACTTATCATTTCAATATATTTTTTTATTCTATTTGGCAAAATTTCCTTGTTTTTAACACAAAAGTCAAACAGTTTTTTCTTTTCAATTTTAATTATTCTATTTTTATCTTTTTCCTTAATTTCAGGTACTGAACCATCCACAACAAATAAGTAAATTTCATATTCTTCATAATCTTCACCAAACAATTTTTCATCTATACTGGAATAACCAGATTTACATTGAATTACAGCTTTTTTGTAAGGTTTTTCTCTATTTATTAACATATATTCAATAACAGCTGTTCCTTTTTTATTAGTAGAAGGAACATAAATATAATTTTTTTCATATTGCAGATAAATACCAACTAAATCTTCTATATCATCTGGATGTAATATTGAAAAAAAGTTATCTTCACCACTAATAACTGTTTTATCTTTTGTCAATAAAAAATGTGAATATAGTAGTGCACCTATATCATCTATTCTTTGCAGAGTACTCCCTGCTATTAAACAACTTATGACTTTTCCTGGTACATCATCTAATTCAAACTCTGTCCACTTACATTTTCTATAACAACCTATATCAGGATAGTCATCGATTTTTTTGCAAATAATATCATCATCTTCCATAATTCCTAAATAATATTTTCCATTATCGCCTCTAGTCCAGCAATAATCACCCCTTTTTATATTTCTCATAGCATTCGTAGCTTTAATGAAAGGGGTTTTATATACATCATTATCCTCTCTTTCTCCCTTCTCTTTTCCTTCTTTTACATATTCTTCAAAATTTTCATAACTCTTATTTTCCTCAACAATCCAGCCTATAGCAAGCAATCCTTTATCTATACAGTATTGTCTATATTCATTGTATTCATCTTGCCCATCTTTTGTAAATAAATGTATTCTCCAAAGTTGTTTGTCTTCTAGCATTTTATCAATAATTTTTTATTTGATAATATTATCAATATTGTTTTATTATTGTCAATAAATATTTACATTTAATTCCTTCTATACACATAATATTCTATCTGTTTTGTTAATAAAATAATTTACTAATAAAATAATTTGTTAATGATAATGTTGTATATTAATATAAGAAATTTAAAAGTAAACTGTTTAAGTCGCAATACCTCATATTAAAAAAATAACAATTGACTTTTAAAAAACTTATTATTATAATTTTAGAGAGAAAGGGTCTGTAGCTCAGGTGGTTAGAGCGTTGCTCTGATAAAGCAAAGGTCGATGGTCCGAGTCCATCCAGGCCCACCATTAATTTTTTAAAGTTTTTCATAAATATTATTTTTATCATTATAAATAGAATTTATAAAATCATCTTTTTTATTATTAAATAATTTTGGAATATTATTGCTTATTTTTTCATTTAATAAATTTATTTGTTTTAATTCATTATCATTAAATTTATGCAGTACAAAATCAATAACTTGATCTTTATTTTCTGGTCTTCCTATTCCAATTCTAATTCTATTATAATTTTTACCAATCATTTCGTCAATACTTTTTAGTCCATTATGTCCTCCTGCTCCGCCACCTATTTTATATTTTAATTTCAAAAAATTTAAATCTAAATCATCATGAAATATAAAAATATTTTCTATATTAATTTTATAAAAAGATTTTATCTGTGATACAGCAATACCAGACCTATTCATATAAGTTCTTGGTTTTGCCATTATGATTTTATTTTTTTCTATTTCTCCATTGTAAATATCAGCGTTAAATTTAATTTGATGGTTATTTATGTTGTAATCACTAATTATTCTATCTACACACATAAAACCAAAGTTATGCCTTGTGTTTTCATATTCTTTGCCAATATTTCCTAATCCAACTAATAAATACATAATTTTATATTAAAAAATAAATTATCTATAATAATAGTTTGAAAAATGAAAAAATCAATTTTTTCTTTACAATTTGTGGCACTGCCTATAATTTTTTACTTTATCAAATTGCAACTTTAATTTTACATTTTTTTAACATATTCTTATCTAATTTATGTTTTTTCTTTTAGCTTTATTATTAAATCCTCTATAGGTAGTATATTTTCTTGGTATTTTTATATTATTTATATTATTTGTATCATTATTTTTCATATTATCTTTAATATCTGTGTAGTCTAGCATATCTATTTCTTAAGGAAGAATTAAAAGATTCTACTAAATATAAGTTTCAGATTTACCTATTATGTGTAATCTGCAATCTATTGTATTGTTATTCTTACTATATTCTTTTACT
>CATOJU010000088.1 GCA_951800555.1 uncultured Rickettsiales bacterium
AAATACAATACCAAAACTTCAAAAATTTCCTTGCAATTAATTTTTACCTATTCTAAAATTTTTAACCATAAAAGAATATTAATTATAATACGAATTTACAACGTAATTTGTATTTTTATTAATTAAAAAACTTAAAGAATGTCGAAAAAAATTGAAAAAATTCCAATAGACGGCAACGAAGCAGTAGCCAGAATTGCCTACAAATTAAGTGATGTTTTCACAATTTATCCTATTACACCTTCTTCTCCAATGGCCGAATTAGCAGAACAATTCAGTGCAAAGGGTGATAAGAATATTTTTGGTTTAAAACCAACAGTAACAGAAATGCAAAGCGAAGCTGGCGCAGCTGGTGCTTTACACGGTGCTTTACAAACTGGAAGTTTAGCATCTACTTTTACCTGTTCTCAAGGACTTTTATTAATGATTCCAAATATGTATAAAATAGCAGGAGAATTAAACGCTTGTGTTATGCATATAGCAGCAAGAAGTTTGGCAACTCAAGGATTATCAATATTTGGTGATCATCAGGATGTTATGAGTGTCAGACAATGTGGTTTTGCTATGATATCTAGCGGTTCAGTTCAAGAAGCTCACGATACTGCATTAATAGCACATTTAGCAACTTTAAAATCAAGAGTTCCATTTATAAATTTCTTTGACGGTTTTAGAACTTCTCATGAAATTAATAAAATTGAGTTAATTGATGATGAAACTATAAAATCTTTATTAGACGAAAATGCCATTATAGAACATAGAAAAAGAGGATTAAATCCTAGTGAGCCTGTAATGAGAGGAACAGCACAAAATCCTGATGTTTACTTCCAAGGAAGAGAAATTTCTAATAAAAATTATAATGAAATTCCAACAATAGTTCAAAATTATTTTGATGAATTTGCAAAATTAACTGGTAGACAATATCATTTATTCGACTATTATGGAAATAAAGATGCTGAAAGAATAGTTATAATTTTAGGATCTGGAGTACAAGCAGTAAAAGAAGTTGTAGAAACATTAAAAGATGAAAAAATTGGTGTTTTACAAGTTAAATTATATAGACCATTTTCAGCTAAAGATTTCGTAAAAGCTATCCCAACTTCTGTTAAAAAAATTGCAGTTTTAGATAGAACAAAAGAACCTGGAAGTTTAGGTGAACCTTTATATTTAGATGTAGTTTCAGCTTTAACAGAAGAAGGCAGAGATGGAATAAAGGTTGTTGGTGGAAGATATGGTTTATCTTCAAAAGAATTTACTCCATCTATGGTAAAAGGTATTTTTGATGAATTAAAAAAAGAAGAACCGAAAAATCACTTTACTGTTGGTATAGTTGATGACTTAACACACACAAATATTGAATATACTAATGATTTTGTAGTTAAAAAAGATGATTTAAAAGAAGCTATATTCTTTGGTTTAGGAAGCGATGGGACAGTTGGTGCAAATAAAAATACTATTAAAATTATTTGCGACAGAGATGAATATTATGGTCAAGCTTATTTCGTTTACGATTCTAAAAAATCTGGATCTATTACAGAATCACACTTGAGATTTGGAAAAAATAAAATTGATTCTACTTATCTAGTACAAAAAGCTGATTTTATAGGTTGTCATCAATTTAATTTCCTATTTAAAATTGATATTTTAGGAAGAATTAAAAATGGTGGAACTTTATTAATAAATACTCACTATTCAAAAGATGAAGTTTGGAATCAATTACCAAAAGTGGTTCAAGAAATAATTATAGATAAAAATGTTAATTTATATGTAATAGATGCCTATGAAGTAGCTGAAAAAGCAAATATGGGTGCTAGAATTAATACTATAATGCAAACTTGTTTCTTTAAATTAGCAGAAGTTATTGATCCAAATGAAGCAATAGATGAAATTAAAAAAGCTATTATAAAAACATATAGTAAAAAAGGTCAAGAAATAGTTGATAATAATATGAAAGCTGTTGATGGTAGCTTAAGTAATCTTTATAAAGTTGATTATCCTAAAGAAGTTACAAGTAATCTTCAATTAGAAAATAAAATTCCAGCTGATGCTCCTGAATTTGTTAAAAATTTTACTGCTAAATTAATAGCTGGAAAAGGTGAAGAAATAAAAGTTTCTGAAATGTCATTAGATGGAACTTTCCCAACAGATACAACTAAATATGAAAAAAGAGATATAGCTGATAAAATTGCAGTTTGGGATCAATCAAAATGTATTGAATGTGGTCAATGTGTAATGGCTTGCCCTCATTCTTGTTTAGAAGCTAAAGTTTATACAAAAGATCAATTAGAAAATGCTCCTTCTTGTTTCAAATTTAAAGAAGTAGTTGGTGATAAAACTGGTGAAAAAAAATACACAATTCAAATTTCTCCAGAAGATTGTACTGGTTGTTCTATTTGTGCTTTAACTTGTCCAGTTCAAGCTATTTCTATGGTTCATAAAAATGAAGTTATTGAAGATTCTAAAAAAAATATAGCATTCTTTAATACATTAAAAGGTGAAGAAGTTGAAGATCCTAAAAATATTAAAGATTTACAATTTAAAGATTCTCTATTCAAATATTCTGGTGCTTGTGCTGGTTGTGGTGAAACCCCATATTTATCATTAGCTACAAAATTATTTGGTGATAGAATGATAGTTGCAAATGCTACTGGTTGTTCTTCAATTTATGGTGGAAATTTACCAACAACTCCTTGGTCTAAAAACAAAGAAGGATATGGTCCAGCTTGGTCTAATTCATTATTTGAAGATAATGCAGAATTTGGACTTGGTTTTGCTTTAAGTCAAGAAACACAAAAAGAAGAAGCAATAACTCTATTAGAAGCTTTAAAATCAGAATTAGGTGAAAGTTTAGTTAATGAAATTATTGATAATTCAACTAAAACAACTGATTCAGAAGTAAAAGCTCAAAGAAATAGAATTAATGAAACTAAAGAAAAATTAGCTAAAATAAATACTTTTGAAGCTTTACATTTAGCATCTATTATAGATGTTATGATACAAAGAAGTGTTTGGATAGTTGGTGGTGATGGCTGGGCTTATGATATTGGTTTCGGTGGTCTTGATCATGTAATAGCAAGCGGAAAAAATGTAAATATACTTGTTATGGATACAGAAGTTTATTCAAATACTGGAGGACAAGCTTCTAAAGCTACAAATATGGGTGCATCTGCAAAATTTGCTGTTAATGGAAAGCATACAAATAAAAAAGATTTAGGTGCAATAGCTATGTCCTATGATAATGTTTATGTAGCACAAGTAGCTATTAGAGGAAATCCTTTACAAACTATGAAGGCATTTAAAGAAGCAGAAGCTCATAATGGTCCATCATTAATAATTGGTTATTCTTCTTGTATAGCTCATGGTGCTCCACTAGAAAAAAGTATAGAACAACAAAAAAATGCTATAGAAAGTGGTTTATGGATGCTATATAGATATAATCCAGATTTAATAGATCAAGGAAAAGCTCCTTTACAAATAGACAGTAAAGTACCAAATCTTGATAAATTAGAAACATATTTATATGCTGAAACAAGATATAATTATATTAAAAAAACTAATTCAGAATATGCTGCTTTGGCAGTTGAAGGGTTGAAAAACCATATTAATAGAAGATGGGAAAAATATAATTTACTTGCTAAAAATAATTTTTAATTAAATTAAAATTATTTTAATTGAAATTGGAATAGTGATTGAAAATTTTAGTCACTATTCTATATAATTTTGGTTTAATAATTCAATAAATACTCTTAATATTTAATTAATAATCACTAAGTATTTAAAAATAAGATAAATTATAAAATATAAATTATGAATTTCATTGACTTTAACAAAAAATCATATTAATAATACTATTTGTATTTATTTAATATTTATAGGAGATAAAAAATGGACAAAGAATTAAATGAAAAAAATTTAGATACTATAATAAAAGAAGAAGCATTTAAAGGAAATGAAGAATACAAAGTTCTTTATCAACAAAAAATAGAAGAAGAAATAGATAGATATAAAAATGAGACAGATCCAAAACTTAAGTTAGAAATTTTAAAAAATATCTTAATAGGCTATAAAAAAGATTTTGCTATATTTCGCGAATGTAATAAAAAACTAAGTCATTTTCTTTTTCGTAGTAGATATAATGAATTTAATGAAGAAAATTATAAAGATATCAAAGGTTTTTTAGCTAATCTGAACGTTTTTAGTGGCTATTGCGGTTGTCATACTAAAATTGGAGTCCTTGTAAAGCAAGAACTTACAAATATTGTTGGAGTAGAACTATTTAATGAAAGTTACTACTCGTCGTATTTTGGTAATGATCATAAATTTTTTAATGACGAAAAAACAATTCTTAACTACCCCGATATAGAAGAAGAAGAAAAAATAACAGAAGCTTACATCAAAGTTATTAACAAAATATTCGATGAAGTTGGTAAAAATCTTGAAAATTATGAAAATATAGAAGAAGGAATTGATAAAAGTATAGATAAACTTACACAAATAGCATGGGTCGAAGAATTTAAACAAGATTTTATAAATGCAATTAATAATGCAATTGATGATTCTAATATTGATATTGAAAATCCAAATGAAATAGAAGAATTCAAAAATGAGTTTATATCAGATTTTTATATGGGATTAGAAAACGGAACAGAAGTAAGTCCGTTTGGTGATAAAGAAATAAATAGTTTAGAAGAATTCGAAGAATTAGTAAATAAAGAAGGTATTTTGGTAGATGCTATAGAAAAAATAAAGAAAATAAAAGCATTTAAAGGAAATGAAGAATACAAAATTCTTTATCAACAAAAAATACAAGAAGAAATAGATAGATATAAAAATGAAACAGATCCAAAACTTAAGTTAGAAATTTTAAAAAATAGCATAATAGGCTATAAAAAAGATTTTGCTATATTTCGCGAATGTAATAAAAAACTAAGTCATTTTCTTTTTCGTAGTAGATATAATGAATTTAATGAAGAAAATTATAAAGATATCAAAGGTTTTTTAGC
>CATOJU010000089.1 GCA_951800555.1 uncultured Rickettsiales bacterium
TTTAATAATTTTTTATTTATTATTTACTTAATAAATTAAGTTTTTTATTTATTAATTAATTATATATCTAATAAATTAGTTAATTATAAATATTCAATTTCTGTCTCTCGCATTACTATTATAACATACACTTTTTTAAAAGTCAATAGGGTATTTAAATCATAGTTTAGGGGCAATTGATTTATAAATATTAAGGATTTGGAAGAATTTTGAGGAAATAAATAGATAGGAATTTTTTATGCAGGAAAATAAATTTAATATACTTATATAAATTATATCATTTACATTTCATCATCATTAGATTGTTGCGAAGATGTTTTTTTATTCAAAATATCTGGATTTACATCATCTTTTTTACCTCTTTTTAAACTATCAAAATATTTTTTTATATCGTCCATATTCATAAATTTAGGTAAACTAATGCTAATATTTTTTTTAACAAAAAACATTTTTGTTTCATTTAAAGCTTCCTTAAAGCTAAATGCATATGTATTTTGGATATTATTGAACATAATAAACAATAAAGTAAAGACAATTAATTTTTTCATAATAAATTTGTATTATTTTTTTAATATATTTTATATAGTACATATTAATAATTCAAAATCAAAAAACACAGCATTTAATATTAAATATAAAATATAAATGATAATTATTTAATAATTATTATTTTTTCGGTAATTTTATTCCATTTTTTCTTTAGCTCGCAATATTAAATTAATAATCTCTAAAAAATCTACTTTTACCAAAAAATCAGTACTATTTTTAGTACTAAAGTTAATACCCCCAGCATTATTTTTATATATTAATATATTAAAGATTATCTATCATTTTTACTAATAGATAATCTTTATTTACTAATTATATATTATTAGATCTTCTGCACAAAATATTTTTATTTACTAGAACAAATCAAAACCTTAAATGCATTTACATCTACAACATCGCCCCCAACTCGTTTAGTTGTATAGAATCTAATATATGGTTTTGCAGTAAATGGATCTCTTAAAATTCTTATTCCAACTCTATCAACTATTTGATAATATTTAAAATTACCAAATAATATTGATTTCGATCCTTTAGCAGCTGCTGGCATATGAGAACTTTGATAAATCGGACAACCAAGTAATGTATCTTCTTTGCCAGCCAATAAAGCAGGATTCCACAAATATTGACCGCTTGTAGCGTCTTTTAATTGTCTAATATGTTTCATAATAGATCGTGGCATTAAAAAACTTGCATTATTTACATATTTATCAGCCAAAGAATAATATAAATTCATTATATCATTTTCTGTAATTAATGAACCAGTTGCAGCTTGGCTAGTTATAGCTTCTATACCTCCACTTTCAATACCAACATAATTTAATAATCCAGTTGGTTGATTGCCATCATCACCAGTTCCATTTATGAAAGCATTTTCTTCTGCATCTGCAAAATCATCCGCAAGTTTTTCACCAAGCCATTGCTCCAAATCAATAGCTGCATCGTCTATTAATTTTTGAGTAACTTTTGGTTGGGCCACTAGATCAAATGTATTTATAGTTTTTTTAGAAAAAACAGTTGTATCTGTATCATTAACCGTTCCAGTTTCACTTAACCAAGAAGGAGTCATACCTGAAGAATTCAAAACATCAAAACTTGCTGTTGAAATTTCCTGAACTGATGAAATTTTTCTCATAACACATCTATCTGCAAGTCTTTCTATTATAAATCTTTGTAAATTTGGACTTAAAAGAAAACCACCATAGGAAGTAGAATCTCCTATTGCAGTAGTTAATTCTCTTTTTAATTCAAGATTTGATAATTCACTCTCCAACCCTTTTCTTAAATAATTATTCAAAGCATTTTTATATTCTACTTCTTCAAAACTCTTAGTTTCTTCCAAACCATTCGTAGGCCTAGCAATAGCGACTTCTATACTATTTATTTTAGATTTATATTCATCCATAGCATTATTAAGTCTTTCTAATTTTTCATTAATCAAAGGATCGACATTTTTTTCCGCTTCAATTCTACTAACTCTTTCATTATTAGTTTGTCTATATAATTCCCAAGTATTTCCTAATTGGTCAAGTTTATTATTTAACTCTGATATATCCATAGTTTCTATTTTTATTAATAAATAAATTAAGAATATTGTATATTCTAGTATTAGAATAAAAATAAAAACTATGAATGGGAGTATAAATATTTACAAAACTTTTTCTGCTTTTTTATTTATATCCATAGTTACATTTGCACTTTGTAAACTATTAATAAAAGTTTTATTTAAACAATTAATAAAAATTTCTTCATTTTTTCCACTATTAATATTATTAAAATCTATTAAATTAGAAATCTTAGATACATTACTTAAAACTTTTTTTTGTTCTTCATTCAATTTTTCTGGATGATTTACTGCATTATCTATAGTTTTTAAAAACTCAACAGCTTGCTTGGCAACTTCGACCGAATTATTAAAGCCAAGATTCTTTTTTACTTCTTCATTTATATTATTATTTTTTATAATATTCATAGAATATTGTTTAACAAAATCAGTAACTTTTTTATATTCTGGATTTATATTATTTTCTTTACTTTGTTCTACATTTTCACTATATTTTTTAATATCAGCTATTGCATTTCTAGCATTTGTTACCGTTTCTAAAGAATTTTTTATTAATTTATCTAATTTGTCATCCATTTTTTTTCCATTAGGATTTTTTATATCAGCATATTTTAATTCAATATCTTTATTATTGCAAATTTCTTTATAGGCTTCAACAGGATTTACTTTAAACTTTGCTAAAAAGTCGGCAATACCATCTTTTCCTAATTTATCACAATTATTAATTACAATTGCCCCATTATTAAACATTTCAAATTCTTCATTTATCCCCATTCTTTTCAATTGATCCATAAAAAAACCACCTTCTTCAAATTTGATTACAAGTTTACCATTATCAGTTTCCGGAGAATATGTTATATTCCCACCAAAACCATTATAAAATTTACCGTTAACTTCAACTTCTGTCAAAGTTGATTTTAAAAATTCTTCATTATTTAATAAGCTTCTTTTTTCAGGAATATCATTTATTATATCATTAAATTTATTTATTTTTATACTTCCTCTTTTTTTATTTATAGTTTCTACAAGTTTATTAATTTTATATTTATTAATATCTTCTGTATTTTGATTTCTTTCGGATGAATTATCCAACCTATTTTTACTATTATTTTGTTCTTGATTATTATTTTGTTTTTGTTCATTTTTAATTTCTGCCTCTACTTGTAAAAATCTATTTGACTTTTCAACATTTTTATCATTAAGTTCCCCGTCATCTTTATAAGAATTGGCAAAAATTTTTAAGATATTGGGATTTTTTTTTATTGCTTCTACATACAATTCTTTTGCTTTTTCTGGATTTTTTTCGACACCTATGCCATTTTCATAACAATAAGCTAAATTAACCATAGCTTGAATATTACCCTCAGATGACGCTATTTGATAAAGTTCTGCCGCCTTTTTTTCATCTTTTTCAACTCCCTTAGCATTTTCATAACATAAAGCAAGATTAAAAGCTGCCAATTTATGTTGATCTTCGTCTACTGCCTGTTCAAAGTATTTTACTGCTTTTTTAATATCATTTTTTTTATATATATTGCCAAGATTATACATTGCATTTGAATTACCTAAGTCAGCTGCTTTTTGATAGTATTCGATAGCTTTTTTTTCATCTTTTTCAACTCCCCTTCCCTTTTCATAACAAAAACCAAGGTTATATATAGCATCCGCATTATTAAAATCAGCTGCTTTTTGATAGTATTCGATAGCTTTTTTTTCATCTTTTTCAACTCCTAAACCATTTGCATAACAAAAACCAAGGTTATGCATAGCCTCCCCATTATTCGAATTAGCTGCTTTTTGATAGTATTCAACTGCCTTTTTTTCATCTTTTTCAACTCCTAAACCATTCGCATAACAATAAGCAATATTATTTAATGCAGAATGACAATTTTCATTTGCTGCTTTTTCAAAATATTCAAATGCTTTTTCCTGGTTTTTTTCAACTTTTAAATATATTTCACCTAACCTATCTGCAATATATTTATCATTTTTTTCTTTTTTTTGAAGAATATCCAATATTTCATTTTTTGTTTTAGTATCAAGATTTTTATCTTTTAAATAAATATCACTAAGTTTATATAATGCAAAATCATCTCCTTTTTCCACTTTATCGAAAAAAGTATTCAATATTTTTTCCTTTGTATTTTTATCAAGAGTTTTATCTTTTAAATAAATATCAGTTAATATTCTTGATGCAAAAATATTGTTACTTTCCACTTCAACGAAAAGAGTATTCAATATTTTTCCTTTTGTATTTTCATCAAGAGTTTTATCTTTTAAATAAATATCGCTAAGTTTATTTAATATAGTGTAATCCCCATTTTTTACAGGTTCCTGGTAATATTCTATTGCTTTATCTATATCTTTTTCTACACCATTACCATTTAAATAAATATCACCAAGTTTTTTTAGGACAACTAAATTATCTTCTTTTGCTTTTTCTTTAAGAGTACTTAATATTTTTCCTTTTATATTTTCATCTAGAGTTTTATCTTTTAAATAAATATCAGCAAGTTTATCTAATGCAAAATTATTTCCTTTTTCCGCCTGCCCTTGAAAAATACTTAATATTTTTCCTTTTGTATTTTCATCTAGAGTTTTATCTTCTAAATAAATATCACTAAGTTTATTTAATACAAAATCATTTCCTTTTTCCGCCCACTCTTGAAGAGTGCTTAATATTTTTCCTTTTGTATTTTCATCTAGAGTTTTATCTTCTAAATAAATATCACCAAGTTTATTTAATACAAAATTATTTCCTTTTTCCGCCTGCCCTTGAAAAATACTTAATATTTCTCCTTTTGTATTTTCATCAAGATCTTTATCTTTTAAATAAATATCAATAAGTTTATTTAATGCAGAATTATTTCCTTTTTCTGC
>CATOJU010000090.1 GCA_951800555.1 uncultured Rickettsiales bacterium
TCATCATTTTCTTCAATAGTTTTTTTTAATATTTGTTTTTTAGAATTATACTCATTATTTAATAATAATATATCATTATCAAATTTTTCATTATAATTTGCAATTAATTTCCTTTTTTTTTCTAACGCTTTAATTGCTTCATTTGCTTCATTTATTGCTTTTTCTCTTTCTTTTCTTTTAATTTCTATATCTTTATTAGCTTCATTTAATTCTGCTAATATATCTTTTTGTTCAGGAATTTTATTTTGTACAAGATCATAATAAGTGGAGTTAATTTCATTAAATTTTTTATTCAAATCATTAAACTCTCTTATCAAATTACTCATTTTACTTGTTTCTATATTATAGGTATTTGTTAGATTTTGTAATCTGTCCTTTGCTTCAGGAATTTTATTGTTTACAAGATCAATGTATGTGCTATTTTCGGCATTAACTTTATTCTTTAAATTATTAACTTTATCAATTAATTTTTTTTCTTCTTTTTTCTTGCTTTCTATATTTAAATTAGCCTCATTTAATTCTTTTAATATTCTTTTTGCCTCAGGAATTTTATTGTTTACAAGATCAATGTAGGAAGAATTTGTATTATTAAGTTGATCCTGTAAATCATTAACTTTGTTTGCTAATTCTTTAGCTTTTTCATTTTTACCTTCTAAATCCTTTACAGCTTCTTCTAATTCTTTTAATTTACTATTAGCTTTTGGTATTTTATTGTTTACAAAGTCAATATATGTACTATTTTTAGCATTAACTTTATTTTGTAAATCATTAAACTCTTTTGTCAAATTACCCATTCTATTTATTTCTATATTATAGGTATTTGTTAGATTTTGTAATTTACCTTCTGCTTTTGGTATTTTATTGTTTACAAGATCAATGTAGGAAGAATTTGTATTGTTAAGTTGATTCTGTAAATCATTAAACTCTTTTGTCAAATTACCCATTCTATTTATTTCTATATTATAGGTATTTGTTAGATTTTGTAATTTACCTTCTGCTTCTGGTATTTTGTTGTTGATAAAGTCAATATATGTACTATTTTTAGCATTAACTTTATTTTGTAAATCATTAAAGTCTTTTGTCAAATTACCCATTCTACTTGCTTCTATATTATAGGTATTTGTTAGATTTTGTAATTTACCTTCTGCTTCTGGTATTTTATTGTTTACAAGATCAATGTAGGAAGAATTTGTATTGTTAAGTTGATTCTGTAAATCATTAACTTTGTTTGCTAATTCTTTAGCTTTTTCGTTTTTACCTTCTAAATCCTTTACAGCTTCTTCTAATTCTTTTAATTTATTATTAGCTTTTGGTATTTTATTGTTTACAAGATCAGTATAGGAAGAATTTGTATTGTTAAGTTGATTCTGTAAATCATTAAATTCTTTTGTTAAATTACCCATTCTATTTATTTCTATATTATAGGTATTTGTTAGATTTTGTAATTTACCTTCTGCTTCTGGTATTTTGTTGTTGATAAAGTCAATATATGTACTATTTTTAGCATTAACTTTATTTTGTAAATCATTAAAGTCTTTTGTCAAATTACCCATTCTACTTGCTTCTATATTATAGGTATTTGTTAGATTTTGTAATTTACCTTCTGCTTCTGGTATTTTATTGTTTACAAGATCAATGTAGGAAGAATTTGTATTGTTAAGTTGATTCTGTAAATCATTAACTTTGTTTGCTAATTCTTTAGCTTTTTCGTTTTTACCTTCTAAATCCTTTACAGCTTCTTCTAATTCTTTTAATTTATTATTAGCTTTTGGTATTTTATTGTTTACAAGATCAGTATAGGAAGAATTTTTATTATTAAATTGATTCTGTAAATCATTAAACTCTTTTGTCAAATTACCCATTCTACTTGCTTCTATATTATAGGTATTTGTTATATTTTGTAATTTACCTTCTGCTTCTGGTATTTTATTGTTTACAAGATCAGTATAGGAAGAATTTTTATTATTAAATTGATTCTGCAAATCAGTAAGTCTCTTAAAAGATGCCTCTTCCGCTTCTGTCGCTTCAACAAATGTTTCTTCTGAGTCTTTTTTTATTCTTTCATATTCCTTCCTAGCTTCAGGAATTTGTAAATTTGATATATTTTTATAAAGATATTCTGCTTCTTTGGCTTGATTACTTAAAAAATCAACTTTTTTTGTTAAATTACTTACTTCTTCTAATTTTATATTATAATTTTTTGTTATATTCTCTAATTTACCTTCTACTTCGGGAATTTTATTATTTTTTAAATCAGCATATTTATTATTTGAAATATTTATTTGCTTTTTTAAATCACCAATTTCTTTATTATAAGATTTTTTATCCTCTTCAAACTTTTTAACTAAATCATTATATTCATTTTCTTGTTTTTTTAAATTATTTTTTGCTGTTTCTATATTATTATTTAATTGATTTTTAGTATTTTTAAGATTTTCTATATCTTTTTCTATTTTAGACTTTTCTTCGTTCTTTCTTTTATAATCTTTATCAAAAGCATCTTTAGCCTCTTGTTTATAATTATTTACTAATTGTATTTTTTGCTTTTCCATATTATCAATATCATTAGTAAGATCCATTTTTTGTTTAATTTTTTTATCTAAATCTTTTTGTATATCTTTGATATCACTTTCAACCTTTTCTATATATAAATTTATATCTTTTATATCTGTTTTATATTTTTCAATATATTTTTTATCAAAACTATATGTATTGTTTATTTTTGTTTCTAAATTTTTTATTTCCTCTAAATTCGCAGACTTAAACATACCGGGATTTTTTGCTTTTTCTCTATCATTGAATAAATTATATAATTTACTTAAATGTTCTTGAGATAAATTAAATTGTTTTCCTCTTTCTGCAATGAATTTTTCTAAATTTTTAGTACTATTTTTTAGTGAATTATATATATTTTTTAATTCAGAACCATTTATATTAGTATTATTTATCTCACTATTTATGTGCACATTTTCAGAATTCATATTTTTAATATCTTTTGCCTCTACAAATTTTAAACTGCATGTACTAATAATAGTACAAACAAAAACAACATTTTTTATTTTACATTTTTTCAACATATATATTATATTTTATATTAATATGCTTAGAATATAACTATTAAACTTTTTTAAGGCAATTAAACGAAGATTTTATGCAAATAATATATTTATTTTTATATTTTTACAAATAATTGTAAGGTTTTTATTAAAAAAATTGCATATATATTATTTTATAGTAAAAAATTGGAAATAAATTAAAATATTAATAAATTTACTACTTAAAATTATATGAAAAGAAGTAAAAATTATGAAAATAATTCAAAATAAATAAGTAAAAAGTTTGTTAAAACTAGACAAAAATTTTCTAAATATTTATATTGACTTCTTTTTATTTTTTGATATACTATATATAAGTTAAAAAAATTTTTAAGAAAAAATGGAAGAGTTACAAAATGATCCTGAAGCGGGGGCGGGGGCGGAAATAAGAGAACAGAAAAAAATAATAGCCAAAAAATTTGGTAATAAAATTAGAAATATAAATTTTATATCAAAAGGAGAAGAAGGTAATATATATTCTTTTATAGATAAAGATAAAAAAAACAAAATTGTTAAAATTTTTTCTAATAATATTAGTAAAAGAAAAAAGTTTGAAAAAATAAAGGAAGATCTGGAAAAACAGGAGAGTTTAGTAGAAGATACTAAAAAAACTTTAAAAGTATTAGAACATGGTAAAATCAATTACAAAAATAGCGAAATTTTTTATCAAATTTATCACTTTATGGAAACAGATTTAAGTAACGCAGTTTATGATAAAAAACTTGATCCTTTTGAGTCTTTTATGGTAGCATTAAGATCTATTATTGGAGTGTGTTCTTTACATAAAGCAGGAATTGCACATCGTGATATAAAACTAGAAAATATTATGGTAAATTTAAAAAATAAAGAAACGAAAATAATTGATTTTGGCTTCAGTGAAAAAATTAAAGAAAATACTATTTATGATCTTAAAGGAACGGTGGAATATACCGCCCCAGAATTATTTGATTTTTATGAACTAGGTATTGTTAAAGACAGTGTTATATTCCCGGCCGATATATATGCGCTAGGTATAGTGTTATTTACTCTAATTACTAAAGATAATACATTATGCAATATTTGTACAAATTTGAGAGCAAAAATGGGAAATAATAACAACATAACAAAATCATATATTAATTTTATACAAAATAAAAAATTAGAATATTTAGAATTTATTAAAACGAATCAACAGAATAAATTTTTTTTATATGAAACTCCAGAAATAAGAGAAAGATTTTTTAATTTGATAAAGCAAATGATTGATAGTGATTATAAAAAAAGACCAAGTATTGAAAAAGTATTAGATGAAATGATACAAATTTATTCAAATATAAAACAAATACATAAAAACACGGGATTTTTAAAAAAATATAAGGGAAATATAGAACTAAAAAGTAGGGAAAAAATTTTAATTAGAAATTATATAGGAAAGGATAAAATAACTATTGAAAAAAAAGACGTTAAAAATATAGAAAATAAAACTTTAAAGAAAATAAAAAATATATTGGAAAATAAAAATATAACGAATAACTTAAAACGTCATATAAAAATAAATGTAAACAATATTTATAATGATGATATTTTTAAAGATATCAAAAATGAAAATTTAGCAGTATTATCAAATAAAGAAGAAACTAAACTTAGAAAAATAAAAAATCTTTTAATAGATACAAAATTGGCATACTGTTATTATTGCGCAGATGAAGAAAAAAGAAAACAGGTTGAAATTAGTAAAGAATTTATTATAAAAGAAAATAATTTACTTTGTAATTTAAAAGATATTAATAATTCTTTAAAGGATTGTGTGGGAATGGGATAAAGCTCCAAAAAAATATCTAGGATTTAAGATATTCAGGCTTAAAAAGTTT
>CATOJU010000091.1 GCA_951800555.1 uncultured Rickettsiales bacterium
ACTTAAATAACTAGAAAAATAAATACATTATATGATAATTTACAGTATATAATTAAAATATAATTTCATTTTTAAGTCAAATTTTTTTTATTTTTCTATAATATTTTGGATCTTTTTATTTAATTTATAAATAAAAAATATAGTAAATCTAACAAATAATGACTGAAAATAAATTGTTTAAGTAGTGATGCTTTTAAAAGTAAAAATTATTTTCTTGACTTTTATTATAAAAAAGTTATAATATATTTTTATTATTAAAAACTAAAAATATAATGTTAGTAGCTTTAGAGCAACAAAGTAATTTAAACAGGTATTTAAGTGAAATATATAAAATTCCAATCTTAACGGACGAAGAAGAAAAGAGATATGCAAAACTTAAAGATGAAGGAAATATAAACGCTGCTAAAATATTAGTATCAAGTCATTTAAGACTTGTAGCAAAAATAGCTTTTAGATACCAAAATTACGGTTTACCTATGTTAGATATGATAGCAGAAGGTAATATAGGTTTAATTAAGGCGGTTAAAGAATTTAGTTTAGAGAAGGGTTGCAAATTGGCTACATATGCTATGTGGTGGATAAAAGCTACAATACAGGATTTTATATTAAGAAGTTGGTCTTTAGTAAAAGTAGGAACAACTTCAGCACAAAAGAAATTATTTTTTAATTTGAATAAATTAAAAACCAAAATATTAGCTTGTGGGCAAAAGGATTTGAATAATTATGATATAAAATATATATCTAATGCACTTAATGTAAAGGAAAATGAAGTTTTGGAAATGAATCAAAGGTTATATAAAACAGATATTTCTTTAAATAAAAAATGCCGTAATAGTGATGATAATGATGAAATTATTGAATTATTGCCATCAAAATATAGTACACCCGAAAAAATTTGCATTATAAAAGATAATAAAAATAAAAAATCATCTATTTTAAAGGAAGGTTTAAAGTTATTAAATGATAGAGAAAAGAATATATTAATGGAAAGAAGATTAAATGATAATCCTGCTACATTAAAAGATTTAAGTGAAAAATATCATATTTCTGGTGAAAGAATAAGACAAATAGAGGAAAATGCTATTAATAAAATTAAAAATTATGCAATAACAAAATATAAATATGTCTAAAGATATAATAGATAAAATAAAGAAAATTATAAAGGTAAAAGTTAGACCAATTCTTATTATGGATGGCGGTAATATAGAGTTTGTTGATTATAAAGATAAAATTTTAAGTGTAAAATTACTAGGTTCTTGTCAAGGCTGTCCTTTAGCTGGTTTGACATTAAAAAATACTGTAAAATCAATAATTAAAGAGGAAATTCCAGAAATAGAAGAAGTTGAAGCTATTGATTTTGAATTGAGCGAGGAAAATTTTTAGTTTGGTAATATATTTAATCCCAACTTTACTTTTCACTTCAAAAATTCTTGAAAAAATAAAGATGGGAAATTTATAAATTGAATTTGGTATAATTTTAACTTCCTACTATGGGAATAACATTTAAAGATTTAATAATCAATATTTTTGTTAAAGTTGATGATTTTTATAAAGAAACTATTTTTTTAATAGATAAATAATTTATAGAATATAATAGAAACTATAGTAATAATAGTACAATAATAAACAATAATGATTATAGTAATAATAAAAATAAAAAAAGATCTATAAACCCAGAATAGATACTTTAACAGAAAGTAAAATAATAGTTATTCTTATACTATATCAATTAAATCAAGATAAAAATCTTAAAGCTTTCTATAATATTTCTATGTATAAAATGTTAATTCCATACTTTCCTAAACTACTATCCTATGGTAGATTTATATTATTCTAGAAAAAAGGTTTTTTATTTAATTCCTTTATTTATTAAATATATGATAAAGAAAAAATCTTAATATATGCTATCTAAATAGAGGAAAATTAAAATTAGTAAATATAATATAGTAAATACTATATTAATTGTAAATAATAATATTAAATTTATAAAATTTTCTCTTGATTTATTTTATTTTTTATAATATAATATAAATATTAATTATATATATTTTTTATTAAATGAAAAAACTTATTTGGCCAGAATATAGCAATGATGGAAAAGCAAAACTTGGCCTAGATGAAATGATAAAATTATTAAATAAAATCGGAAATCCACAGGAAAAAATACCACCTATATTCCATATAGCTGGTACAAATGGAAAAGGTTCTACTACATCTTTTATTAAATATATTTTAGAAGCAGAAGGTTATAAAGTTCATAGATTTACATCGCCACATCTAATTGATGTAAATGAAAGAATTGAGATATCTAGCAATATTATTACAGATGACTACTTAAATGAATTATCTAAAGAATGCAAATTTTTGGTTGAAAAATATGACATAAATTTAAGTTATTTTGAAGGACAAATGTTTATAGCTTTCTTAGCATTTTTAAGAAATCCAGCAATAGCAACAATTCTTGAAGTTGGTCTTGGCGGTCGTTTAGATGCTACAAATGTTATAAAAAATCCATTAGTTAGCGTAATTACAAGTTTGTCTTATGATCATACAAAAATTTTAGGTGATACAATTGATAGAATTGCTTTTGAGAAAGCTGGTATTATAAAAAATAACGGTAATGTTATTGTTGGGAAACAAAATAATGAAGTTATATATAATTTTTTTGATATTATTGCAAAATGTAGAAATGTAAATTTATACAAATATGATAAAGATTGGAATATTAAAAAAATTGAAGATACTTTTATTTTTTATGGTTTTGGAAGGGAATTAGAATTGCCAAAATTACAATTATATGGAAAACATCAAATTTATAATGCTGGTAATGCAATAGCAGCTATTTTATCACAAAACAAAATTAAGGTATCAAATAAAGCTATAATTTGCGGTTTAAAGAATACTGAGTGGCCGGGCCGTTTACAAAATATAAAAAATACAAAATTAGGACAATTTTTACCAAAAGACTTTGAACTTTGGTTAGATGGCGCACATAATGAAGGTGGGGCAACTATAATAAATGACTGGATTGATGAAGAAAATAAAAAAGAAAAAATGCCAACTTTTGTAATTATTGGTATGTTGTCAAGAAAAAATAGTTATGATTTTATTGATAAATTAAAAAAATCAATTGATTATGCCTTTGGTATTAATATACATACTGATGATGAAATAAAAGATTGTAAAGAAATTCAAAATGAATTATTAAGTTATGGAATTGCAAAAAGTTATTGTGAAGAGAATTTTATTGACGCTTTAAAAAATATAAATATAAATTTTGGTACAAAATTTAAAAAAGCTAGAGTATTGATTTGCGGTTCTTTATATTTAGTTGGTGAAGTTTTAGAATATATTAAAAACAATTAGGATTATTTATGAATTTAAAATCGAAAAAAGAGAAACAATTGGAAAAAAATATTAAAGAATTTATTAAAATAATTGGAGTAGAAAGTGAAGATTTATTTGATACTCCCAAAAGATCGGCTAATGCCTGGTTAGAATTACTAAGTGGATATGAACAAGATGATAAAATATTTTATAAAACATTTAAAACAGATAGTAAAGATTTGGTAATAGTAAAAAATATAGAATTTACTTCTTTTTGTGAACATCATTTAATGCCATTTCAAGGAACAATTTCGATAGGATACATCCCAGAAGGTGAAGTTCTAGGATTAAGTAAATTTGGGAGAATTATTGATTGTTTTGCAAAAAGATTACAAATACAGGAAAGGTTGACGAATGATATAGGAAATTCTTTAATTAATAATTTAAAATTGAAAGATATTTTTGTGATTAGTAAAGCGATTCATTCTTGTATTAGTTGTAGGGGAATTAAAAAACAAAAAGCAGAGGCAATAAGTTTTTTTACTGCTGGTAAATTTAAAAATTATAATGAATTTGATTTATTAAAAATTTAAAATAGAAAAATTTTGATTATTTAACTAATATTTAGTATTAGCAAAAAACATATCTATTTTATTATTAAATAAAATATAAATTTAATATTTTAAAGGCAACACAATAAAATTAAGTAATAGAAAAAATTAATTAATAATATATTTATATTTTATTTGTTTACTTTATTCAATTTCTTCTAAAAATGTTTTTCCGTTTATATTTCTAAGAGTAATTCCAGTTGCTTTTATTAAAGCAGTTATAGCTTTTTTTCTTTCTAAAGTAATAAAACCACCATTTGTATCATTTTTATCATAAATAATTTCTTTAATGCCGGCTTGTAATAAATGTTTTAAACAATTATCACAAGAAATATGTGTAACATATGCTTTACATCCTTTAATTGAAGTTTGAGCAAATATTAAAGCATTCATTTCTGCGTGGATTGATAACATATCTTTGTATGGTCTTTCAAAAGTCATATAATTTTCATCGCACCCCATAACAAAACCATTATAACCAAAAGATATTGGTTTATTATCATTTGTAACAAGAACACATCCAACTTTTGTTGATGGGTCTTTAGATTTTTTAGAAACTGCCCAGGCTATAGACATATAATATTCGTCCCAATTCATATTTAATCCAATTTGTTAATATGATATTATTTTATTTTTTAAAAATTTTAAATCAAGTAGTCTATAAATAGATTTTAAATTGTTAATATTTCAATAGTATAAAAAAACTAAAATTCCTTTATTTTAATAAATTTTGTTTAATTATAATAGATTTTTATTTATTTATATTCTATTAGGCAATATTTAAAAATGATAGAATTCTATTTTAAGTAATATTATATGATAT
>CATOJU010000092.1 GCA_951800555.1 uncultured Rickettsiales bacterium
TTGGATCAATGGATCAAAATTATTGAAGAAAAGATTAAAAAAAGAAAATAGTTAAAATTTATTTTTTTATAATTTAATATGAATCTTGTAAGTAATAATTTATTTACAAGATTCTTTTTTAGAATATCAAATATTGTATTGACTTTTAAGCAATAAAAGTGTCTAATTAAAATTAAAAAAGAATAATTAAAATTATGTTTTATACAGATTTGCATATACATACAAAATATTCAAGAGCTACAAGTAAAAATTCAAATTTAGAAAATAATTATATTTGGGCTTGTAAAAAAGGAATAAATGTAATTGGTACAGGAGATTTTACATTTCCAGTTTGGTTTGATGAACTAAAAGAAAAATTACAGCCATTAGGAAATGGACTTTATAAACTTAAATCAGATATAGAAAAGGATATATTAAAAGAAATTCCTGATTCTTGTAAAAAAGATGTTTATTTTATGCTAACTAGTGAAATTTCTACAATTTATAAAAAAGGAGATAAATGTAGAAAAGTTCATCATTGTTTTTATTTTGATAAATTAGAAGATGTAAAAATTTTTAATGAAAAACTTGATAAAATTGGAAATATTAAAAGTGATGGTAGACCTATATTAGGGATAGATTCAAGAAATTTATTAGAAATTATGCTTGAAAGCAGCAAAAATGCCTTTTTAATTCCAGCACATATATGGACACCTTGGTTTGCGGTACTTGGTTCAAAATCTGGTTTTAATAGTATTGAAGAATGTTATGAGGATTTAAGTAATGAAATTTTTGCCGTTGAAACTGGGCTTTCTTCTGATCCATATATGAACTGGAAAATATCGGGTTTAGACAAATTTAGATTAGTTTCAAATTCAGATTGCCATTCCCCGCAACATATAGCTAGAGAAGCTACAATTTTTGATAGTATTAATATTGATTTCTATCAAATAAAAAATGCTTTAAAAAATGGAGCTGGCTATTTTGGGACTTTGGAATTTTTTCCAGAAGAAGGGAAATATCATACAGATGGGTGTAGAAAATGTAATTTTTCTTGTAATCCTGAAGATACAATAAATAATTTTGGACTTTGTCCTATATGTGGAGGTAAAATAACAATTGGAGTTGAATCAAGAGTTTATGATTTATCAGATAAAGAGAATAAAAAATCAATAAAGCCTATTACTGGTGGAAAAACAATTTATCAGATACCACTTGTAGAAATTATTGCAGAAATTGAAAATGTCGGGATTGCTAGTAAAAAAGTTCAAAATATATATGAAAATTTAATTAAAAATATTGGAAGTGAATTAGATATTCTTTTTAATTTTGATTTTGATATACTAGAAAAAAATTATAGTTCTAAATTTAAAGAAGCTATAAAGAAATTAAGAAATCGTGAGGTTTATAAAATTGCTGGTTATGATGGTAAATATGGAATTATAAAACTTTTTGAGTAAAAACATATAATTTAGAAAAATTATAAATCTTAAAAATAAAGATGAAAATTTATTTAAAAACTTTTTTGTATATTAAAAAAAACCAACACCATAAAAATGGTATAATAAAAGAACATAAAGTTATATATATTCCATTAATATTATTTTTTAAAATTTTAAAAGAATATAAAAATAAAGAAAAATCTGCAATATTTAATAAATAAATTTTAAATAATTCTTTATTATTTTCCATTCTACTAAAATTTAAATTTAGTACTAAAATAGAACTAAAAAGTACTAAAACTATTGATATAAATGGATTTGTTATTCTTTCAAGAATTTCTGCCTTTATTTTTTGATTTTTATCTTTAATTTTTAATAATTCGCTTAAAAACATAGTATCTTCATCAATACTATTCTTTATATCATTTATATTATAATATTTAGAAATATCAATGGTATATTTTTCAAAAAATAGTAATTTTAGATCTTTTTTATTATCTGTTTTAAATTCTTGTAAATTTCCATCTAATAAAGTTATATAATTTCCATTTAATATGCCATTTTTTGCATACAATATTTTATCAATTTTTCCATCAGGATCTTTTATATAAATAAGTAAAGAATATAATGTATTACCGTTACTTTTTTTGGAAAAAATTGTTATATTATCAAAATTATTAAAACTATTAGTTTTATTTAAAAGTATATTAGTTATACTATTTCTTAAATAGACTTTTATATTTTCAAATTCTACATTACTTTTTGGTAAAAAATATAATATTACAAGAAAAGAAAAAGCACATAAAAAAAATGACATAATTAATGGCGGTGTTATCATATCAAATAATTTTAAACCAGAATTTTGTAGTATTATTAATTCATTGTTTTTGATTAATTTATTATAGCAGAATATTATTGTTATAAATGCACTTATAGGTATAGTTATTAATAGTAAATTTGGTAAAACACTAATTATGATTCTTATAAAACCGATTAAATCAACTCCATAATCAGTTATATAGGATATATATCTAATTATTCTTGTAGTCCATATTATGGTTGTTAAAATAAATAAAATAAGCAAAAAATGCTTAAAAAGATTTTTTATTAAATATTTTTTGTAAATTTTCAATTAATACTTGTATTTTTATTTTAGTAATATATAATATAAAACAAATATTTTTTAAGTAAATAGAAAAGTTATGTATAAAAAAAATTCTGTTCATTTGCAGGATTTTCCTAAAATGAATAATTTTGAAGCGGATAATAGCTTAATTGATGTAATGGATAAAATAAGAGCTATATGTAGTTGTGCTTTATTTGTAAGAGATAAAAATAATTTAAGAGTAAGATTACCTTTAAATAGTATAACTATAATATCCAATAAAATAGACACAATTAAAGAATTTTCTTCAATAATAGCGGATGAAATAAATGTTAAAAATGTGGAATTTATAGATAAAATTGAAGAATATGGTGAAAAAAAAATAGTTTTAAACTTTCAAAAGTTAGGTACTAAAGTTGGTGCTAAAATGCCAAATCTAATGAAAGCAGCTAAAGCTAATAAATGGAAAATAAAAGATGGAAAACTAGAAATAGATGAATTTAAATTGGAAAATGACGAATATGAATTAAAACTTGAACCCAAAAAAAATAATGTATTTCCTGTTGATAATTATGATATTCTTATAATGTTAGATTTAAATATAACAAATGAACTAAGATATGAAGGTATGGCAAGAGATTTAGTAAGAATTATACAACAATTTAGAAAAGACGCAAAATTAAATATAAATGATAGGATAAATTTAGTTATAAAAACTAACTATGATTTTTTAAAAAATTCAATAGAACAAAATAAAGAATATATTAAAGAGCAAACTTTATCATTAGATTTAAATATAGTTAATGATTTGGCAAATTGTGATTTTTCATTTTGTGAAGAAATAGATAAAAATACTGTTCAGTTAGGGTTTAGCGTTATAAAGTAATAGTTTAAAAATGTTAGAAGATAATAAAAAAAATATTTTGTTTGTTGTCCCTACAATGGAAAGCGGTGGAGTTGAAGCTGGAATAGTTGAAATAGCAAAAAAAAATAATGAAACTAGAGATTTTAATATGTTTTTACTTTCCTACGGTGGAAATTTGATTAGTAAACTTAAATTATACAATGTAAAATTTATTCAATTAAATGTAAAAAGTAAAAATCCTATAAAGATATTAAAAAATATAAAAAAAATAAAAGATATTATAAAAAAATATAAAATAGATATAGTACAAGCAGAATCTAGAGCTCCTGCTTGGAGTTGCTATTATGCTTGTAAAAAATTAAATATTCCTTTTGTAACAACAGTTCACGGTTTATATAGTACAAAATTTAGTATTTTTTCATTTTTTAAAAAATGGTATAATTCAATAATGTTTAGAAGTAATACAATAATTTGCGTTTCAAAGTACGTTTATTATTATGCCATAGAATATTATAAAAAATGTATACATAAAAAAAATTTTATAGGTGATATAAAAATCATACATAGGGGTATTGATTTAAATTTGTATAATAAAGATAAAGTTTCTATAAATAGAATTTTGACTTTACAAAAAAAATTAAAAATTCCAGAAGACAAAGTAATAATTACATTACCAGCAAGATTTTCAAAACAAAAAGGTCAAGATTATTTTTTAAAAGCATTAAAATATTTAAAATCAACAAATTATATCTGTTTATTAGTTGGCGACTTGAAGAAAAAACCAAAATATGTAAAATATATAGAAAAATTAATTTATAAATATAAATTACAAAATTATGTGATAATTCACGATAATATAAGTGATATTCAAGCTTTATATTATATTTCTACTATTGTAGTTTCATCAAGTATAAAACCAGAATCTTTTGGTAGAATATCAATAGAAGCACAAGCAATGGAAAGAATTTTTGTAGGAACTGCTATAGGCGGAACATTAGAAACTGTTATAGATGGGGAAACTGGGTTTTTGGTTCCTGAAAATAATGAGAAGGCCTTTGCGGAAATTATTGATAAAATATTAAATTTAAATGAAGAAGAAAAATTAAAAATAGTAAAAGCAGCAAGAAAAAATGTTATTGAAAATTTTTCTTTTGAAAAGTGTTATAATAATTTATTGAAAATAATGATTGAAAATGATGATCGATAATATTGACTATTAATAAGTGAACAAAATTTTAAAAAAGATGATACTGAGCCGAAAAATGATTACAGAGGTATTCACGTTAAGTGACTTAACGGTCATTTATAACGTAACTATTTTTAATTGCGTTTTCCTGATTAATCTGTTGAATTCATTCAATAAAAACA
>CATOJU010000093.1 GCA_951800555.1 uncultured Rickettsiales bacterium
TACTTTATATGATGCTTTATATGGTCTTTAAATAATATATGATTAGCTATACTACATTATAGGTATGATGTTAATCGGTACGTAAATAATCTATATTGATTATTTTATTTTTTTCTTTTTCTTTTTTAGATATATATTATATTAAGAATTTAAAAAAGGAAATAAATAATAGGGACTTCCTTAGAAATTAAAAAAAGCATAAATAATAAATAACAATCCAAAAATATTCTTGATTTATACAAACTTAATTGTAATATGTTTTTTGTTTTAACAATTAATAATAAAAATTATGCCAAGAGTAGTAGTTTTAAGAGATAATTCTAAGTTACAAGAGGCAGCAGAATCTTGCCCAGTTAGTGCCTTCAAAAACAATGGAAACGGTGAATATGTTATAGATTCAAATGTTTGTATAGATTGTGGCGTTTGTCAAAGTATAGTTGAAGAAGGAGTTATAGTTGAAGATTCTGAAGCAACTGAAGAAGATATCAATTACAATGAAGAAAAATCAAATGAATGGTAAAATATTTTTATGCTAAATGAGATAATTTTAGAGGCAAAAAATATAAAAAAGTTTTTTAATGAGGGATCCAATTTATTAAAAATTTTAGAGGATTCCTCTTTTAAAATTAATAAAGGTGAAACCATGGCCTTAGTAGGACCATCTGGTTGTGGAAAAAGTACATTATTACAATTATGTGGGCTTCTTGATAATTTGACAGAAGGAGATATTTTAATAAATGGCATTTCAACAAAAAATTTAAATGAAGAAGAAAAAACAAAAATAAGAAAAAATAACATTGGTTTTGTTTACCAAATGCATCATTTATTTCCTGAATTTACAGCTTTAGAAAATGTGATTATACCACTTTTAATAAAAAATGAAAATAAACAAAAAGCAAAACAAAAGGCAGAAGAAATATTGCTAAATTTAGGTCTAGGAAATAGGTTAAAGCATATGCCGGCTGAATTATCTGGTGGTGAAAAACAAAGGGTAGCAATAGCTAGAGCTTTAATTACTAACCCAAGTATTATTTTGGCAGATGAACCAACGGGGAATTTAGATGATGAAAATTCAAAAAAAATAATTAATATTCTTTTAGAAAAATTAAAAGAAATTAATTCAAGTTTATTAATGGTAACGCATAATATTAATATGGCAAAAAAACTTGATAAAATAGTAACTTTATCTAATCATAAAATAGTTGATATATAATAATATTTATTGGTTTTTTATAGGAACTTTATAATATCTATTATTAAAATAATAAATCTATACAATTCTAAAATTTGATATTTAAAAAATCTTAAAATAGATGACTTTGCCCACTTCATGTTAACTTTTAAAATCAATGGTATAGTCTATTGTTTATATTAATAAACTATAGACTATAGTATGTACAACAAACAACACCAGTGCAGAGTATATGGGGTATTCTTGGAATAAAGTATTTTTCCTATAGTTTTTAGCTTAAAATATATTATTTCTTTTTAATTTATTTATTTTTAATAAACAACCTGGGACATCTTTAATACAAATTCAAATAACTATTTTTTTTAGTTATAAAACAGAATTAATAATATTCAAGATTGTTAATAATTATATATTTATGTAAAAAAACATTAAGAACAATCATCTAATATACTTTAATATTTAATATTAATCAAAATATTTATATTTAAAAAATTTAAAATTAAAAAGAAAATTAGCACAATAATATTATAATTATTAATTAATACCAATTTACTTTTAACTTATTTATATAAACTCAAAAGAAGATTTTTATACTATAAACTTCTTTATTTATATATATTTATTTGTTATTTTATTCTAATAATACCCCATACCCTTTGAGTCTAAGTAGAAAAGAATTTTTTAATCATTACTTACAAATTTTTATAAATATATCTAAACACAAATTTTTTGTGTTTTTATATAAAACTAAATACTTTGTGCGCTTGAACCAAGGTTTTTACTATCGTGAATTTTATCAATACTTTCTTCTATTTTTTTAAGTTTAGAGTTTACAAAACCATTGAAATAATTCATAAATGAAGTTAATTTTATATTCTCTTTGTTATCATTACTTTTAAATGTTTTTAATAATTTTTCTTTTAATGTACCCTGATTTTTATTATTTATTTTATCTTCACTTTCTGTTTTTTTGAACAATTCCAAGACTTGATCAATTATAATATTCATATCTTTAAATTCTGTTAATTTAAACATTTCTTCTGCTTTTTCATTATTCATTAAAGCTTCTTTTAAAAATTTACAAATATAAACTTCAATTTCATTATAAACAGTTTCATCTGTTCTTGTTTCATTATTTTTTTCTTTAGTTTTTATTATATTATCAAGTTTAATTATCTGTCTTCTGGATTCAGATATGACAGCAAAAGTATTAACTAATTCATCAAAAATTTTTCCATCATTTTCTATTTTTTTATCACCTAAATATATTTCCTCAGAAATATCATTTAATTCTAATAAAGCTAAAACAGGATTAGTTTTTAACAATGTAAATATTTCAAGTAATTTTTCATTATTTTGAGTTTCTTTTAATTTAAACTTTAAACCTTGTTTTAAGTTATTTTTAAATTCATCATCATTAAAATTATTCATTAAACTAAGTTTAGTATCAAAAAATCCACCTTGATTATATTTAATATTAAAAACTTTTTCTTTTTCATTATAGTCAGCATCACCATTAAAACCCGAATAATTTTTTCCGCCTACATTAATATTCGGTAGAACAGCTTTAGTAAAATTTTCATCTTTTATAATCTCACTTTTATTATTTTCAATTAATATTGATTCTATAATTTTTTTATTTGATGTCTCGCCCATTGTTATTAATTTATTAATTTTATTTTCATTAATATTTTCGATATCTTCTACTTTTTTTAATTCAATTTCTATATTATTATTTAAGTTATCGAATTCTTTTTCCATATTTTTTGTAATAAAAGATTCTCTAATCTCCTTTTTAATTTCATTTAATAATTTATAATAGGCTTCCTTACTTATATATCCATCTAATTGGTCAAGTGATTCTCTTGCAAAAATACATAAACGATTTTTACAATTAATTTTTTTCATTGTATCTAAATTATCATTTTGCCTAGCATTTGAAATATATATTTTTCTGAATTTATCATAAATTGTTATAAAAATATTGAAGTCAAATTTTGTTTTATTATTAATCATATTAATATAATTGTTATAAATCATTTCAGCTATATAATACATATGGGCAAAATATACTCCACAACAATTATTAGTTTGAACACCACTACTAATTGAATCATCAATTTTATCTCTTTTATTAAAACAAAGAACATAATGACCACCGCCATTATTTGCACTTAACTGTTCTTCTTTAAGACCAAATGGACTTTTAGAATCAAGAAGATTGCCGCAAAGCATTTCTTTTATAAAGTGAATTTCTTCTGTGCTTAATTCTTTATTATTATTTAGTATTTCTTTAGTAGTAGATTCATTTAAATATTCTAAATAGCAACTATAAAAAAGATCATTTTCATCTTCATTTTTTTCAATAAAACAACTAAATTTGTCTTTAAAGGCATCAATCATATTTGATTGTACATTTTCTATATAATTATAATCGTTACTAGATTGCTGGTTATTTTTACTAATTTCCAATGGCTTTTTAACATAATCATTAATTAAACTTTCAATTTTTTCATCGTTATCTTTAATTATATTTCTTAAGTTTTTAACTATACTTAATAATTCGTTATCATCATCAATATTATTGTTATTATTAGTTTTGTATTCTATATCAAAAATACTTTTAAAAACACTATCTAATAATTCATCACTATAATATAATAATAATTCCTTAATAACATAGACACAATTATCTTTATTTAGATTATTATCTATTTTACTATAAAGACTATGAAGATCTTTTTCAAATTTTTCATTTTTATTGCTGTCATTTTGACTTTTACTAGATATAATTTTGTTTATATTATCTTTTATATCTTTTAAATCTTTATTTTCTAGTAAATTTTTTATACTTTCTTCTAGATTAGTTTTCTGTTTATTAAAATTATTTTTTTTGTCTTCAGTCATTTTATTTTATAACCTTTAATTTTTAATTAATTAATTATTATTATATTATAATTTTTAATTAAGTCAAGTATTTTATTAAAAATAAGAACTTTACCCACATTTCTTAATAATAGTTTAAAACTTTATTATATATTTACCATTATTATCATATAGTTATAAATCTTAAAAGATAAAGACATATTTAATCCCCCATACTTAGCGGGGAAAACAAGGACAAACCTATGAAAATTTGCTCACAATCGGTAGTCTACCGGTTATCTGCAGTTTGCCAAAATGAAGTGAGGGATGTCAATGAAATTGGTAAGTTAGATGCTATTATCTTTATTATCAGTTCCCCTATGTCCTTCGGGCATCTTCCTCCCAAGGAGTAGGAAGATTAAATAATATAAAAAAATTATTTATTATTTTTAAGATTCTAAATATATAGTTTTATTATTATAATAACAAACTTCATCAAGAGATAGGACAAGGCCATAAAAAATATATAGATTTATTTAATTTAAGATAAAAACTACCTTTTCTTTTTTTCCATAACATTCCATCGAATCAGTATTATTCTATTCCTTAATAAATATTTTACATAAAAAATTACACAAATATCAATAATATTAAAT
>CATOJU010000094.1 GCA_951800555.1 uncultured Rickettsiales bacterium
ATCTTTTGTAAAAAGCTTTACAATTATTTCATTTTCTTCTATTTTATCAATTTTATTTTTAAATTTTATTTTCATATAATGGTCCCCTATATTGTTGATAAAGTCATAAATAATTTTAAACAAAAATTCCTATCATAATCCTTCTAATAAATGCCAAAATTGAAGGCCCTATTTTCATAATAAAGTATAAAACGGCACCAAAACATACTAAAAATAAAAAAATCGTAATTACAGAATTTATTGCCCTCTTCACCATTAGCATACCTTTATCATCGGTAGCTGCTGCTTCTCCTTCAAATCTATTCATTGCTTTTACACCATTATCCAGAAAATTATCATCTTCTCCTTCTTGTATTTTAATTTCTTCACCAAGATTTTCTTTAGTTTTTTTGTTCATAAAATCATTTATTGATTCTTCTGCGTTTGTCATATTATTAATCTTGTTCTGTCAATGTATTTTATTTAATCATTAAATTTTTTATAGTCAATAATTTATTCTTTTATACAGAAACTGTATAAAAACTATTTTTTTATAAAAAAAATAAAATAATTATATAAATTCAATTTTTTCATAGGCAATAAAATAAAAAAGATTTTTTAGATTTATTGACTATTTATATTTATTTAATAAAATCCTATTATTATAAATATAATTATTACCGAATTAAATGTATATAGATATAATAAATAAATTTTTTCCTGAATTAGAAATAAAAGATACAAGATTAATTACTAATGGTTGGGAAAGTGATATATTAATTGTAAATAATGACAAAGTTTTTAGATTTCCTAAAGCTAATGGTAGATTTGATTGTGTTTATGAAAAAGAAAAAATAATAACAGATTATATAAGGCCTTTTATTTCAATAAATATATCAAATATTCAAATATATAAAGATGATAAAAATATATTTTCGGTTCTAGATTTAATACTTGAAAAAGATCTTAATAATACAACAGGAAATATAGTTGACGATTTTGCTAAATTTCTAAAAGAACTTCATTCAGTAGATGTTAAACCTTTAAAAAAATATAATCTTAATGCTGAAAATCTTGCATTCTACAAATATAGATTAGATTTAAATAATTTTTCTTTTAATTATGATGTTTTACCAGATATTTTGAAAAAATATAATTTGGAAGAAGATTTTAATAATAACCTTAGAATTTTTGCTAATTTTAATTATAAAGATGAGGATGATGTTTTATGCCATAATGATTTACATAAAGGAAATATTATAATTAATGAAGGAAAATTAAGTGGTATAATTGATTTTGGTGATACAATATATACAAATTATAATATAGAATTTGTATCAATTTTTAAATGGAAAGAGGAAGAAGTTATTGTTAATATAACAAAAAAGTATGAAGAAATAACTGGGAGAAAACTAAATATAGATTTTATAATTGCCATTTCTAAATTATCTGTATATTCAAAAATTAGCTATAATACAAAAGAAATAGAAAAATATTTAGAACAATTAAAATTTTATGATTTTGTGAAGAATAAATTATATCAATAGACCTCCTGCATAAAACTATTTTTATTTTCCATATATATATTTAATAATTTTTTATTTGTTTTTAAATATTATTTACTTTTTATTCTTATATCCTTTTCTTATTATTATATTTTGTTATTTTCTTGATTTCCCTTTATTTATGTCATTCCAGATTAGAATTTCTTAATAAACTTGTTTATTTAGAAATTCTTAATGTGGAAAACAAGGACAAACCGATGGAAGTTTACTTCCAATCGGTTGCCTGTCAGTTGTCCGCAGTTTGCCGGAATGAAGTGAAGGAATCCAGCAATTAAATTACTTTAACACAAAAAAGAATATTAGTAATTTTTCTATATTTTATAATATAAAAAAACCTATAAAATACTTTTTTATATTTAGTATCTTTTATATTTCTAGATTCCACATTAAGAATTACTAGACAATAAATTGTCAAGTAATTCTAATCTGGAATGACATAAATAATGGAAAATTAAAGAATAAATACAAAAAAGTTTATTAATTTTTCTATATTTAACACCTTTTATATTACTAGATTCCTCCACTTCGTTCCGGCAAACGGCGGCAGGACGACAAGCTAAAATGATTATGCAAGCATATCATTTTCCTGCCTTGTTTTCCACATTAAGATTTTCTAGTAAGGCAAAATTACAAGAAAATCTAATTTGGAATGACACTATTAACCCAATTCCACAAAAAGTTACCCACCAGCTAAGCTGGTGGTTCTTCATTAATCGGGCATAGCCCTTATCTACTAGCATTCACCAATGGTGATATGTTAGAATATTGCAAGCGAACTATTGCTTGGCACCATGATCCATAAATGGATCTTCAAAGTTTAGTGTTAACTGCTCATTTAGTTTATCTTGCTCTAATTGTTTAGCTATATACTCTTGTATTTTTTTAGTATTTTTTCCCACTGTATCCACATAGTATCCCCTACACCAAAATTCTCTGTTCTTATATTTGAATTTCATATTACCATACTTTTCATAAATCATAAGACTACTTTTACCTTTCAAATAACCCATAAAGGATGATATACTAAATTTAGGTGGTATTTCTAGTAACATATGTATATGATCAGGACATACTTCTCCTTCTAGAAGATTTACTCCTTTCCATTTACATAGACTTCTTAATATAGATCCTATATCTTGCCTTTTTTCATTATAGAATACTTTTCCTTTGGGAAACTTCGGACATAAGTTGTCAAATAAAAGTAAACTTTTATTTTCCAACATTCGGTCCTTGTTTTCTTCTGTATTTTGGTGCAAATACTATATGATACTTGCAATTCCAAGATGTATGTGATAGAGTATGAATGTTAGTATTAGTCGTCATAATATTAACCTCGTTTTATTATTAATAACATAATTGAGTTTTATCAAACTCAATTATGTTATATAAAACGAGAATTTAATTTTAAATGATTCATCGCCAAAAGGCTCTATGGAACCCCCAGACTATCTGGGGGATTTCGGGATACATAAA
This sequence comes from uncultured Rickettsiales bacterium, assembly GCA_951800555.1. Classification (GTDB taxonomy): domain Bacteria; phylum Pseudomonadota; class Alphaproteobacteria; order Rickettsiales; family UBA1997; genus CATOJU01. The sequence continues at coordinate 3,018 of CATOJU010000094.1, forward strand.
AAAAATGTCCCCTAAATAAAAAGAGAACATTTTTATATAAAAAAATACACAAGATTGAAAAAAATCTATTCTACCGTACCTTCTATAGCATTTTCTTTGATTTCTTCAACTTTTTTAACAACTTTATTAGCTTTTGAGTTTTTATTTCTATCATCAAGCTTTTCTTTTCCTATTACCCCCCCCCCCTAAAAAACTTGGATTCTACTAAAATCACCATCTGCAATTCTATAGCTAACTTTTACAATATCTCCTGGTCTAAAATCTGGAAAATTTCTATCCTTTACTAATTTTTGAACCAATAAATATTGAGCATTTATTTTATTTCATCCAATAATGTAGCTTGGGCGTTATTTACTTTATGATATTTTGGATTATGAGAATTTACTAAATAATGATCATGACAATTTTTTGCCTTTTTTATTTCCTCTTCATTGGTTATTTCATCAGTACATATTCCTACAATTATATTGGTGAAATTTATATCAAATTTATCGAAATCGTCAATAATACCACGTTTAACTAATTCTCATTCTTCTATATTAAAATTTAATTTTTCTCTATTCATTTCTAACAAAATCATTAAGTCCACTACAGTTCTATTATAAAGAACTGCTCTATTAATAAATTTTTGTTTCTCATCTTGACTTTTTAATTTATAATCTTTCATTTTCTATATTTTTCATTTGTTAAAATTTATATCTTTCTATACGGAGGAAAATCCAAGTTTTTTGGTGACAAAGTAAAAATTTCAACTCCATCTGCTGTAACACCCATAGTATGTTCGAATTGTGCCGATAAACTTTTATCTCTAGTCGTTACAGTCCAACCATTAAATTTATCAAGAATTGTTTCATATCTACCAACATTTATCATAGGTTCTATAGTAAAAACCATTCCTTCTTTTAATTCTATTCCAGTATTTTTTTTACCATAATGACATATTTGCGGTTCATCATGAAAAATTTTACCCGTACCATGCCCGCAATAGTCTCTAACTACTGAAAAGCCTAAACTTTCTGCGTATTTTTGTATATTATAACCTATATCACCTATATGATTGCCAGGCCTTACTTGTTCTATCCCTAACCACAAACATTTATAAGTAGCATCACAAAGTCTTTTGGCCTTTATACTAGGTTCTCCAACATAATACATTCTACTAGTATCACCATAATAACCATTTACTATAACAGTTACATCAATATTTAAAATATCTCCTTTTTTAAGTAACTTTTTTGCATCCGGTATTCCGTGGCAAACCACATGATTTAATGATATACAAACAGATTTTGGATAACCCCTATACCCAATACAAGCTGAAATACCACCATTTTTATTTATAAAATCATCACACAAATCATTTAATTCTAAAGTTGAAATACCTTCTTTTATAAAATCGGTAATATAATCAAGTGTTTCTGCTGCTAATTTTCCTGCTATTCTTAATCCTTGAAAATCCTCTTTGTTGTAAATTTTAATAGCCATTTAATTTTTAAATTAATAATATATTTTTATATATAATTATATTAATGATAAAATCAATAGTTTTAATAAAAAAGGTATATTGTTTTATTTTTTACTTTTTTAAACATTATTAAATTACTTTTA
>CATOJU010000095.1 GCA_951800555.1 uncultured Rickettsiales bacterium
AATTTTTAACAAAAAATTATTAATTTTTTTATTTTTTTTATTTTTATTTAGTATAAATTTATCATTTTCTAATGAAATAATAAATATAAAAACTTATGATAGAGATGACTATATAAGAATAATGTTTGAATTAACGGAAAAACCAAAATATTCAGTAAAACAAGAAAACAATAGAATAAATATATTTTTACAAAACACATATTTAAAAAATCCTTTAAATTTATATAGAAATATAAATAAATTTAATATAATAGATAATATAACAAATATAAATGAAAAAACAAATATAAAATTTATATTAACATTAAAGAATAATGCAAATATAAAAAGATATTTATATACGATTCCATCAAATTTAACAAAATATTATAGATTTATAGTTGATATAAATAAAAGTAATCAAGAATTTGAAAATTTAGACAATATAATTTTAAATGCTTTAGATAAAGAAAAGAAAGAAAAAAATGAAATAAATAAAACAAAAATTGATGATTTTATAAATAAATATATAGAAGAAGAAAAAACTATGAATGATGTAATATTGGAGAATGTAAAACCAGAAAATATTGTAGAACTACTTGAATTTAATAATATTTCCGATGAGGAGGTAACTAAAGATATTGAAAACCAAAATAATGATGAAGTTAATATGGATGATTTTTTGAAAAAAATATCAATTAAGTTGGAAAATGAACCTATACGAGAAAATATTATAAATAATAAAAAAAATAAAAATTTTCAAAAATATAATTTTAACGAAAAATCATATAATATAAAGAATAAACATATAAAAAGAAGATATGTAATTGTTTTAGATGCAGGACATGGTGGAAAAGATCCTGGAGCAATAGGTTTGTTCAGAACTAAAGAAAAAAATATAAATTTATCTGTAGCTAGGGCAATAAAAAATGAATTAGATAAAAATCCTAGGTTAAAAGTTTATTTGACAAGAAATGATGATAGATTTATTGAATTATATGATAGAGTTAATAAAAGTAGAAATTTAAGGGCTGATCTATTTATTTCTATTCATTCTGATTCAACAAGAAATAGAAAAGCAAGAGGATTATCGGTTTATACACTTAAAAAAAGTGCATCTGATACAAGAACAACAGAATTATATACAGAAAACAATATTTTAAAAAGTAGAAGTTTACAAAACTTAAGATATGATACGGTAAACGCAATTTTAGATATTTCTAGATATGATAATCTAAATAAATCTATAAAATTTAGTGAAAGATTATTGAGAAATTTTAGAAGGCAAAATATTAATCTTTTGCATAGCCCACATAAATATGGAAATTTTGCTGTTCTGTTAGCTCCTGAATATCCATCTGTTCTTATAGAATTAGGTTTTATATCGAATCCATATGATGAAAAAATGTTGAATTCAAGAGAATTTAAGAAAAGAATATCTTTTTCTATTGCTAATGCAATTAAAGAATATTTTAGAATATAAAATAATAAAAAATAATAGAAAATAATAGAAAATTAGAATATGATTAAATATAATAAAAATTAAATTAATATTAAAAATAAATAATATTTATTTTTTCAAAAATTTAAATGTTTTACAATATTTTTGTAGTATACAATCTAAACATTGTGGATTTTTAGCTTTACAATTATACCTTCCAAACAACACTAAATAATGGTTTACGTGTTTAATGTATTTTTTGGGAATTATTTCAAGTAATTGTTTTTCTGTATCAAATACATTTTTAGTTTTTACAATTCCTAATCTATTTGTTACTCTAAAAACATGTGTATCAACTGCAATTGATGGTTTATTAAAAGCTATATTCAATACAACATTTGCAGTTTTTCTTCCAACCCCGTCTAAAGTAATTAAATCTTCCATATTATTTGGTACTTTTGAATTAAAATTTTCAATTAATTTTTTACTCATAGCTATAATATGCCTTGCTTTTGTAGGATAATAATTTATAGTTTTAATGTATTCTTTTAATTTTTCCTCTCCAAGTTCTAGCATTTTTTCTGGAGTAGTAACTTTTTTGAATAAATCTTTAGTAGCTTTATTAACTCCAGCATCAGTAGCTTGTGCTGATAGAATAACGGAAATTAATAAAGTATAATTATTAATATATTTTAATTCTATTAATTCGTCTCTACCGTACATTTTTTCAAGAATTTTAAATATTTCCAATATATATTCTTTTTTCATAAAATTAAACTTTATTTGTAACTTTATTTATTAGAAAAATAATATAATTTTTCATCATAAAAAATTTATTTATAAAAAAAGAATGTGCTTTATTTATATCATTTATTAAATTGTCTAATTTAGCTGCCCTATAGGTTATAATAATAGTATAGATTATTAAAATAAATGATAGTAAAAAGGCAAAATTCGAACCAAAAACAGCTTTTATTTTTTCACTTTTTTCAACATTTTCTACACTTTTAACTCTATTTTTTGTAGCTGGATGTGAAGAAAATAATGTAAAAAATCCATTATTTCCTAATAAACTTAATGAATATGCCATATTTTTACCACCAATAAGTTTAGCTCCTTGATTATCTGCCCTATATTCTATTTTTTTACTTATTTGTAAATTTATAAAATTATATATTTTCATCATTATTTTTTTATAGAAAAAATTTATTAGCCAATCTATTATATTGTAAATATTCATTATAATATTTGATAAAAAATTTCCAATTAATGGCAAAAGACTAATTATACGAATAAATATATTAAATAAAAGAAAAATTATTCTAGAAACAAAACCAACAGCCTTTTGGTTAACTATCAATAATAAAGCTGTAAAATAATCTTTATTTATTATATGTGACATTTCATGTCCTATAATACCTTTTATACTTAATAAAAATTTTTCATTACTTTCTATTTTTTTAGAATATGAACTTAAAATTCCAGTTGTTAAAACTATTATATTTTCTCTTAAGCTACCAACTGCAAAGGCATTTATTTCACTTGAATTATTTATATATAATTTAACATTGTTTTTATTAAATTTTTTTTTAACATCTTCAAATACTTCATTAAATATTGAATAATCTTTACTTTTACTAGCTAAAGTACTAGTTTTTTTATAGAAATTAACACTTGATGAAAATAAAAAATCAAAAAGTAAAAATAACAGCATTAAAAAACTAGTTCCAGATATTAATAATAAAATTACTGACGTTGTATAATGATCTGATGAATGAACAAATATTTCGCCTAAAAAAATAAATGCCATTGGCGTCAGTATAATTAAAAAATTTATTATACTTAAAATATAAACTAAAGTAAAACTTAAAATTTTTGAAAACACTTTTTAATAAACCTAAACGATATTTTTATTTTTTTCATATATTAATTTTATACCTTCAAAAGTCAAGTCATCATCTACTTTTGTTATAAATTCTAATTTATCTATAAAAAGTGTTGAATAACCACCGGTTAATATGATTTGCATTTCAATTTTTGTTTCTTGTAATATTCTATTAATTATTTCTCTAATTATTCCTATATAACCATAATAAATACCAGATAACATAGCTTCTTCAGTTGTAGTGCCTATAAGATTTTTTGGCTCTTTAATGTCAATTTTAGGTAATAAATCACAATTATTTCCTAAAGCTTTTAATGTACTATTAACCCCAGCAATAAAAATTTCACCTAAATGTTTACCTTTTGCTCCTACAATACTAAAAGTTGTAGCTGTTCCCATATCGATAATTATGAAATTTTCTTTATATTTTTCTATTCCAGCAAATACATCCGCCACTAAATCGGCCCCTAAAGTCTCCCTAGCATCAAAATTTAATTTTAAATCTTTATTTTTTATATTTAAAAATTTAAAATTATATTTTTCGCAAAAATTTTCTTCTATTTCTGTTAATTTTCTTACAACTGATGATATCAAAATAATTTTTATATCTTTTTTTTCTATCCCTTCAAGTTTTAAAAGGTTAAAAATTGTAATTTTAAAATCATCTTCATTGTTAATTTGTTCATTAACAATTTTCCATTTATATAATAATTGCTTGTTTTTATAAACAACAGCATTTGTAGTGGTGTTACCACTTTCTAGTATTAAAATCATTTTATAAAGTAAAAATCCTAATAAAAATTATATAAGAAATTTTTTAATATTCAAGTGAAGTTTTTGTTGTTTAATAATTCTTGTTCTTAAATTTAGGATAAATATAAAAAAATATTTGAATAGGTATATATGAACTCAAAAATAAACCTAAATAAAAAATAAATATTAAATTAATGTTAAGTAATGTTAAAAAATTTTAAAATATTGCTTGACATATACTTTTTTTGTAATATAATCTAATTATAGAAAAAATTATTATTAATATGAACAAGAAAACTTTAAAAAATATTACTAGCAGAATTCAAAATTCGAAAAGAAGTGCTGCAAGCTATATGTATTTCTTTTTCGTATTATTCTTTTACCCTTTGGGGGTATCAAATTATATAATACACTTTTAGTGTTTTAGGATTCTTTAACAAATTAGTTAATTTTCCACAATTTATATTTATATAGAATTTAGTTAAAATTTCAATTTATTAAGTTTATTTTTATTGTATTATTATAAATTTTTGTATTTTATGTATAAATAATTTATAAT
>CATOJU010000096.1 GCA_951800555.1 uncultured Rickettsiales bacterium
ACAAATAATTCATAACTTTACATTTTTTTTTGAATACAATAAAACGGTCTGCTGTCCATATGAAATAACGAGAAATGCCTCAAAAAGTCAAACTTGGCTATTCACCTCACTGGACAGGGAAACCCAGTTTATTTCATTCTTTGCTATCTCAAATTTTGAATTGATCATTTTTTTTTTTAAGAGAGAATAATCGATTTTAAATAAATTATAATATCTTTTATTATAAACATTTAATGCTTATTATAATATATATTTAAATTTTAAAAGGACAAATAATGGAAAAAAAAATATATAAAATAAAAATAAATAAAAAAGAATATTTTTCTAAAAATGATTTTTTTATATTAAAAAATTTAAAAGATTTTGAAGAATTATTTAATCCATCATCAGAATACAATATTATCGATGATGAAATGAATATTGAAACAATTTGTGAGGCATTAATTAATTTATATGAAAATAGTACAAGATATAATCTTTGTATAGGGTACTTAAAAGAAAAAATAATAAAACAATATGGTAATGAGAAAGGCAATAATAGATATTTAGGTTTTAAGATTAACGATGAATTAAATAGAATGGCAATAAAAGAGTATGAATTAAAAGATACCAAAGTAGATTTATTTAGCTTTAAAGTCAAAGATTATATGATAGGATTAAAAAAAATAGCAGAAAAAAATAAAGCATTAAATAAACCATTATATGAAGATTTAGAAAAAGATGCAATTGAATTAGAAGATTTCGCTCAATCAGTAGAAACATTTGATAATAATGATAATATTGAAAATAAAGAAGATAATAATAAAACATGTTGTATATTTTAGTATTATTTAAATTATTTAAATATCCATTGATGTATGTGTAATTTTCTATAGAGAAGATTTATCATTAAATTAATAAATAAATTCCAATACAAATAGTGTTTGATATTTAGTTTTATCTAAAAACACAATTTGTATTTATATATATTTAATTTTATTATTTTATCAAGATCCAGAAATACAGGAGTATTTTTGGAATAAAAAATTTATATAATTATTTTTTTAATGTTTTCTAAACATATTCCTTTTTATATATCTTAAAGAAATCTTAAATAATCTTATATTTTTAACAAAATCATCTATAATTTTATATAAACAAGGGATCCATATTAAAGACAATAAGGTTGAACTTGCAAGTCCCCAAGCCATCGCCAAAGTAACTGGGATTAAAGAAGCATCTCTACCACCTATTCCATAGGCAGTAGGTATTAATCCAACAAATGTAGTTAAAGCACTAGCTAATACTGCTCTTAATCTTGCACCTGAAGCTATTGCTAATATTTTATTTAATTCAACTTTTTTATTACTAAATTTGTTTTCTTTTCTTAAAGTTTCTATAAAACTTATTAAAATAATTCCGGTATTTACAACTACACCTATTAATCCTATTATACCTATAAAAGCTAAAAAACTCAATGGTCTTCCGTGTAAATAAAAAGCAACAGAAAATCCGAAAAGTCCCAAAGGAATTGTAGTCATTATCATTATTGGAGATAAATAAGAATTAAAAATAAACACTAAAAAACCAAAAACTGCTATTACTGCATAAATCATTGCAATTGCTAAACTACTAAAAGATTCTTCGGCACTTTCTTGTTCTCCACCAAACACAAGACTTACATCAGGATATTCTCTAGATATTTCATTAAATAATTTTATAAGTATTGCATTGCCTTCTAAAGCCGTAATATATTTTTCATCTACGTTAGTCCTTAATGTTATAGCTTTTTTATAATTATATCTATTTTTCATAGTACTTCCGGTAACTCTAGTTATATCAGCAATTTCTGTTATTGGAATTAAATTTCCCCTTGTATCTCTTATAGCGATTTTTCTTAAATCTTTTTCTGTTTGTTTAAAATTATCATCAAATCTAACTTTTATATAAAAATCATCATCTGCTATAATTAAATTTGCAACTTTTACACCTTCAACGGTTGCTTGGATATCATTTCCTACACTAGTAACATTCAAACCAAGCCTTGCTATTTTATCATATTTTAATTTTATAAATAATTCATCATCATTTTTATAATCGTTAGTTTCTAAATCAATTATACCATTAACTTTTTTAAGTCTATCAAGAATATAATTTACAACTTTATATAAATTTTCTTCATTATTACTTCTTATATTTGCTTCTATAGCTCTTCCTACATTAGGACCGGCTGATTCTTGTAAAATTTCAAATTTCGCTAAATATGGTTTAGGTAAAGCTCTTGTTTCTTCTAAAATTTTTTTATAATTTAATCTATAGGAAGCTTCTTTATTTATATAAATTTGCAATTCTCCTGTATGGTGATTTTGTTGTAAATCTTCTGTTAAAGCAGTTCCTGATTGTCCTATATAGGCTACCATATTATCAATATTTTCTTTTCCAATAATTTTTTCTAAATCATTTATTAAAGTATTTGTTACAATACCCATCTTTTCAAGAGAATCTCCAATATTTGTTTCATACTTCACTGTATATTGTTCTACATTTTCTACGGGGAATAAAATAAATTGATTTATTTTCATCATAAAAATTGAAAATATTAATATAATTACAAAAATAACTAAACTCATATATCTATGATTAACAGCAAAATAAACAATTTTTTCGAAAATATTTCTAAAATTACTAAACCAATCTTTTTTATTTATATTTTTCTTTTTTTTCATCTCATTCTTTACAACAGAACCACCTATCATTTTTAAACGACAGGGTAATAGAAAAAAACTTTCAAATAAACTAATTAATATAGACATAGTAACAACTGTTGGAACTCCGCTTATAAATCTTCCCATAACTCCTTTAGTTAAAAACATAGGAACAAACGAACAAATTGTTGTTAAAGTCGTAGTAAATACAGGAACCCAATACCTGGCAGCAGCCTCATAGGCAGCATCTTTTATAGTCATACCTTCAGAAATAAATTGTGCGAAATTATCACTAATCATTACAGAATTATCAACTATCATTCCTAATGCTATTATTAATCCTAACATAGTTATTTTATTTAAACTCATATTACCAGCATACATTGTTCCTAATGTTGCTAAAACACCAATTGGTAAAGATAAAGTTGTTACTATACCAATTTTTCCTGGTAAAAATATTAATAAAAATATTAATACTATTACAACCCCACTAATAATATTAGAAACTACTATATTAAATTTATTTTCAACGTCATCAGCAGCATTTACAAAATATACAATTTCAAATTCAGATTTCATATCCCTTTGTACTTCTTCAATTCTACTTTTTATTTTTTCTGCAAGTTTTATAGTATCTATTCCGCCTTGCTTTTTTATAGAAAGAATAGTGGCTTCTTTCCCATTAATTTTTGTATAGGCTTCTTTATCTTCCATATTATCAGTAACTTTCGCTACATCCTTTAAATATACTTTTTTACCTTCAAAATTAGTTCTTATAAGAACATTTTCTAAATCTTTTATATTTTTAGTTTTAGCATCTATTCTAACGAAAGCTTGATTTTCATAGGATTTTAAGCTTCCTGCTGGAACTGTAATATTTCTAGCCTTTAAAGCATTAACAACTTCATCAATACCAATATTATTTTTATTCATTTTATTAACATTCAATTTTACAGAAAATTCTCTATTAGCATAACCATATTTATCAACTCTAATAACACCTTTAATTTCTTTTATTTCATCCTCTAAAAAATCCACATAACTATCTCTTTTTCTATTTGTATTATCACCAATTACTGCAGCTTCAATTACAGAAAACTCTTCTGTTTTAACCTCAAAAATTTCTGGTTTTGTAGCACCAGCAGGTAAACCACTAACTTTTTCTATTTCTGTTTTTATATCATCATTTACTTCATCTTCATCAAAATTATCTATATCTATTGTAATTTTAATAATAGACATATTAACTTGACTTCTAGATTCAATTTTTTTAATTCCTTTAACTTCTATAAGTTTATCTTCTAATTTTTTTGTAACTTCTGATTCTACTTCTTCTGCTGTTGCTCCTTGATACTTTGTTGTAATTTTTGTCACACCAAGATTAACAGTAGGAGCATCTTCTCTTAAAAGATTTAAAGCTCCATTTAATCCAAAAAAACAAATAAATAAAGTCAAGACCATTGTCAACTTATAGTTATCTAAAAAAAATTTTATTAAGGTTCTCATATTTTATCCTATTTATTCTAATTTATTATTAAAATCACAATTAATTTTATCAAAAACATTTAAATATTGTAAAGTTAAAGAAATTATATTACTTTCAAGAGCAATAATTTGCATATTAGCTTCAATTAAACTATTTTCATCTTGTATAAGATCATTCAATGAAAGTCTTCCTTGAATATATTTTTTTCTACTACTTTCAACACTTATTTTTATTTCTTTTTCATAGGAATTTAGATTTTCTAAATGTTTAAACATATTTTCCATAATATTATCATAGGAATAATAAAAAGATTCTAAATTAGCAATTGTTTCTTTTTTATTTATGTTATATTTCATTTTTAATAGTTTAATTTCTTCTAATTTTAAATTTTTACTATTACCACCCAATGCTTTATTTATATTTAAACCTATAGTATAATCA
>CATOJU010000097.1 GCA_951800555.1 uncultured Rickettsiales bacterium
TAAAAAACTTTGAAATAAAGGAATATTATAGAGATAATTGGCAAAGGGCTGTTATTTTAGATTTTGATGATGAAAATCAAAAAATTATAATAGGGCTTTTAAATAGAAAAGGAATTAAAATAGAAAGTTATGACAAATTAGTGACGGATGCTGATGGGGTTGTTATTGCAAAAAAAAGTTATTTAGATTTAAATAATATAAAATGGGCTGTAGAACCTTCATTATTAAATATGTCTATTACCGATGATGATGGAAATGAAATTAAAATGGATTATAAAGTTGAAACTATAAGAGATATTAACTTGAAGGTTGGAGATGTAGTTTTTGTTCAAAGGAGTGTAAAAAATGGATACTTTATAAGGCAAACACCAATAGTTAATGGTGGAGCAGTTGTTTTAAACGCACATACAGGGAGGGTTTTAGCTATGGTTGGCGGATATATTGATTCCGAAAGCAATTTTAATAGGGCTACACAAGCAAAAAGACAGCCAGGTTCCTTAATAAAACCATTTGTATTTTTGTCGGCTTTCGAAAAAGGATATTCTCCAGCAGATAATATTATGGATGAAGAAATAGTTTTATATCAGGGAAAAGATTTACCATCTTATAGACCTAAAAATTTTAGTAGTAATTATTATGGACTTGTAACATTAAGACAGGCTTTACAAAATTCTTACAATGTATCAACTGTTAGACTTGCAAGCCAAATAGGTTTAAAGAATGTTGCTGAAGTTATTAGAAGGTTTGAAATAAATAGAAAACCAAAAAGAGTTTATTCTGTTGCATTAGGATCAATAGAATCATATTTAGTTAATATGGTTAAAGGTTATTCTATGATAGTAAATGGTGGAAAATATATAGGAGTGGAACCGATTGAAAAAATACAAGATAAATATGGAAAAACTATTTTTAGAAGAGATAATAGAAATTGTGAAAATTGTAGAATTTATGATGAAAGTATTAATATAGATGATATGGAAGTGCCATTTTTAGAAGATAATAGAAAAAGTGTTACAGATCCGGAAAGTGCTTATCAAATTGTTTCTATTCTTGAAGGTGTTGTAAATTATGGAACTGCTTGGAGGGCAAAAACAATAGGAAAAACTATAGGAGGAAAAACTGGAACTAGTAATGATTTCAGGGATGCTTGGTTTGTTGGATTCACTCCAGATTTAGTATTGGGAATTTATGTTGGTTTTGATGATAATAGGAGTATGGGTGAAAATGAAACAGGTGCAAAAGCTGCTTTACCTATTTTTGTGGAAGCTATGAAAGGAATTTTAAAAGATAAACCTTCTGTTCCTTTTAGGGTTCCAGAAGGTATTGTTTTAAAAAGAATTGATATAACTACCGGTAAAACGCCAACTTTAATATCTTCTAGTAAAAACATAATTATGGAAGCTTTTAAAGTTGATTCTAAAATTAAAAATAATATTGGTGAAACTAGTAATTTTGGTATATTAGAAAATAAATTTGAAGAAGAGCATAATGAAAGTGATGATGTAATTCAAATACAAGATATTATTGATTATGAAGAAGAGAACAACAAAAAAGAAGATGACAATGAAGAAAATATAAATAAAGAAGAAGATGTTCTTTTTATTAATCCAAATAATGTAGATAATGAAAATAATAAAAGTGTTGAAGAAAATAATAGTAATATATATTATGAAATAATTAATACAGATAATAATGCAACAGAAGAGTTTAATAATTTAATTTTTTAAAAAATGATAGTATTAGGAATAGATCCAGGGTTAATTAAAACAGGGTATGGAATTGTTAAAATGGAAAATGGTAATTTATCTTATATTGATAGTGGAACAATTTTTACGGATACTAAAATATCAATAGAGCATAGATTAAGAAATATTTTTAATCATATAGATAAAATAATAAAACTTTATAAACCTGACTTTTTTTCTATTGAAGAAACTTTTGTAAATAATAACCCTACAAGTTCATTGAAATTAGGGCAGGCTAGGGGGGTTGCGATATTAGCAGCAGGAATTAATAATATTCAGGTATTTGAATATAAACCAAATGCAATAAAGAAGAGTGTAACTGGCGTTGGTAAGGCAACAAAAAATCAAGTAGGTATGATGATAAAATATCTTTTGCCAGTTGTGGAATTAAAAACCGAAGATGAAGCTGATGCTTTAGCTATAGCTATTTGTCATATAAATAATTTTGTGGAATATTAAATATTTTTACGAATTTATTAATTATATAATAAAAATTTTTATGCAGAAAGTCTAATATAAAGAATTAAATGCTTATTGTAGGATTATTTTTTACTATTAAGTTTAATGCATTATTTAATTCTTTAAAATCATTTTCATCGATAATTTGTTCTTTTTCTTTTATTTTAATTTTTAAAATTTTTTTTTCATTTTCTTTATTTAATTTAGCCATTGTTATAAGATTATTTATAACACTAGAATTTAATTTTTTATTTTTATTTATTAAGTGTTTTATATTATCTTTCTTAAATTTGGCACCAAGTTTGACTAATTTTTTTACTATCCTAATTTTTTTATCTTTTATAGCTTTAAAAAGTAATTTATCAATATTGTTATGTTTTATTTCTTTTTTTAATTTCTTTTTTTTATCTAAAAAGATATAGACTATATTAGAATAATCATTATTATAGGCTAGATTAAAAATATTATTACTATCTTTACTATTAATTAGATTATCAATAATATTTTTATTTATATTTTTATTTTTTAATAATTCATTTATAAAATATAAATGATTATTTTTATGAGCTAAATTAAAAATATTATTTATTATATTTGTGCAATTTTTGTTTTTAATTATAATTTCATCAACAATATAATTTCTTAATTTTTCGTTTTCAAATAATTTATCCATAATATATAAACAATTATTATTACAAGCTAAGTTAAACACATCTTTTATTAAATTATTATCATTAGAAATTTTGTTAATAATAATTTCAACTAATCCTGAAAATCTATTATTATTATTTTTAAAAATTACTTCAAATGGATTAAATAAATCAGCGCATGAGTTTGGTTTTTTATTGGCTATTTCAATAATTTTTTCAAAATTATATATTAATAAATCATTAATTTTATTATTATCTTCATATATTCCAGAAAATACATTATTTACTAAAACACAGCATAATGAAACATCATTTTCAATTTTATTAATTAAAATATCTATTAATTCTATATCTCCAGTTCCACTACAAATAATTTCAATATATGTATTTATGTCTTTATTTATTTTTTTTTGATCTAATTCAATTTTATCATTTTTAATTAGATATTGGAGTATATTTTTATTTTTTTGTTTGGAAGCTTCTTCATATATTTTTTCATAAAGTTCTGATAATTTACTATTATCTGTTACTTTATTTAAAATAGTTTTCATTAATTCTATATTTCCAGTTCCACTACAAATAATTTCAATATATGTATTTATGTCTTTATTTATTTTTTCTTGATCTAATTCAATTTTATCATTTTTAATTAGATATTGAAGTATATTTTTATTTTTTTGTCTGAAAGCTTCTTTATATATTTTTTCATAAAGTTCTGATAATTTACTATTATCTGTTACTTTATTTAAAATAGTTTTCATTAATTCTATATTTCCATTTTTATTACAAATAGTTTTAATACATTGATCAAATTTATTAATATTTAATTTAATTTTTTTATTTTTAATTAAAAACTGTAGTACATTATCACATTTGTTATTAATAGCTTTTTCATATATTTCTTCATATAATGATTGGTTATTATTACCTATCTCATTTACTATGAATTCAATTAATTCTGGATGATCTTCTTCTATATCGCAAATTATATCTATACATTTTTTAATTTTTTCTTCATCTAGTTTTACAATTTTGTTTTTAATTAATTTATCTAATAAATCTGTAATTTTATTTTTAAAAGCTATATAAAATATTTCATCTTTTTTATTTTCATATTCTTCTTTTAACTTAATAGGTCTACTTTCTTTTTCGAAAAAAGTTTTAAAATAAATATTTTCAATTTTTTTATTTATTTTTCGTAAAGATAATTCTTCTTGATTAAAATGTTCAAAAGATATATTAAAATTTTTTGATTCTTTATTTTTAAAAAATAAATTTTCTGCTATTTCTTTATTATTATAAATTCTTGCAGCAAATCTTGCATCGGTACGTAACTGTTTAAGTTTTCGTATTTCTTCTTCTAATTCTAAATCTTCTCCTTTAAAATTATTTTCTATTTTTTCTAATTTATGTATTTCCGCAGCTAGTTTTAGTTCTCTTAATTGGGTTAATTTATTTATTACAATTAAATATTCTTTAATATTACCTTTTAAATTTCTTAGTTTTTTATAAAAATCATTATTTGGCAGTTTTATATTATTGTTTTTATCTATACAGTTTTTTAAAATATTTAAACAATTTTTAGCATTGTTTGATAGTTGCTCTTTATATTTTAATTGCTCTAAAGTATCATCTAAATCATTTAAATTTTTGGATTCTAACTTTTGATTATTTAATAATTTTTCTAAACTATTTTTAATTTTATTTGTTAATATTTCTATATTATCTTTATTAAATTCTCCTAACG
>CATOJU010000098.1 GCA_951800555.1 uncultured Rickettsiales bacterium
AACATAATCTGTACTAAAAAGTTCTTTTATTATATTATTTTTTAATTCATTACTAAAATAATCACCAATTTTTACATTAGATAGTAATTTTTTATAAAAAATATCATTATATTTTAAATTTCCGGCTATTTTTATAGCTTCTATCTTCAAGGTTTGATTTGTTATATTTTTTTTTCCTTTAGCATTAGCTACACCTATGCTAAAAAAGCATATAAATATTAATAATAAAAATTTCCTCATTAAAAAATACCTTTTATATCTTTAATTGTAATTAATAGCATTAGTAACATTAAAAGTCCATAAAAAACTTTACTTAAAAAATTTTCCAATTTTTCATTTATTGGTTTTTTTGTTATTGCTTCTATTATATAAAATAATAAATGACCACCATCAAGAACTGGAATTGGTAATAAATTCATAAATCCCAAACTAACTGATATAAGGGCAATAAAATATATCATAGTAAAAAAACCTCCTTTTATTGCTTTTCCTGAATACTGAGCTATTTTTATAGGTCCACCAACATCATCAAATCCTCTTTTTGCAGTTATCATTTGACCCAACGCTTCAAGCGTAGTAATATTTATTTTCCAAGTTTGTTTTAAGCTTTCAGCACTAGCTTTTAAAAATCCAACTTTTTTATGTATAGCTTCATTAGAAACTATACCTAAATATGGTATTTTTGTTTTTTTGTTATATTTTATTTCAGGAGTTACAATCTTTTCTAAAATTTCACCTTTTCTATCAATAGTTATATGTAAATTTTCTTTCACATTTAAAATCAATTCCATTTTTATATCATCAAAATTTTCTATATTTTTATTATTAATTTTAACAATTTTATCACCAGCTAAAATACCAGCTTTATAAGCTGGACCATCAGGTTCTACTCCACTGATTTCATTTGAAAAAATTGTAATTCCACTAAACATAAAAAATAAAGCAAAAAATACAATTGCTAATAAATAATTAAATACAGGACCAGCTGCTACAACTTGAATCCTTTGCCAAACCGTTTTAAAGAATAAACATTTTTTTTTCTCTTCTTCAGTTAATTTTTCTAATTTTTCTCTATTAGTAACAGATGATGATTCATCTTCGTCAGCAAAAAATTTTACATAACCTCCACAAGGTATATAGCATATTTTCCATCTTGTTCCTCTTTTATCAGTCCAACCGAATATTTCTTTCCCATAACCTATTGCAAATTCATCAACTTGAACGCCATTTTTAATTGCTATAATGTAATGACCAAATTCATGTACGAAAACAACAATTGAAATTATTATCATAAACGCTAACAAACTGACTAAAAAACTTAATATCATAATATTTAGAAATTTATTAATAAATTTATTATACAATATATTTTTATAAAAGTAAACAATTATTTAAAATTGATATATTCACTATTTTTTAATAAATTTTTTGTATTTATTTTTGTTAGTTTTTATTATATTATTTATACAATTTTTATAGGTAACGACTACAGTTTTTTAAATATTATTATCAATCGCAAACTTTAAAATATCAACACCAAGAGGTGCAGCAACGGCACTTCCACCACCACCATGTTCCACAACAATAGCTATTCCATATTTAGTTTTTTCCATTGGAGAAAAACCGACAAAAATACTATGATTTCTGTATTTTTCTTCAATTGTATTAGTATCGTCTAATGATTCTTTTATTTTTTCTAGTGTTTTTGCCGAAACTACTTGCGCCGTTCCAGTTTTTCCTGCAATTTCATATTTTCTATCTTTTAATTTATAGGCAGTGCCATTTTTCCCATTTATTACTTGAAACATACCTTCTTTTGTTATTCTAACACTTTTTTCCTTAAATAATGGTAGGGATAAATATAAATTTTCGTTATAATCTCTTATATAACTATTATATATTAAAAATGGTTTTATTGGATAACCTCCATTTGCTATTCTAGAAACCATAACCGCCATTTGTAAAGGGTTAGCAAGAACATATCCTTGGCCTATAGACATATTGACAGTATCTCCTTTAGTCCAAATTTCTCCGTAATTTTCTTTTTTCCAAGTGGGATTTGGTAAAATTCCTTTATTATATTCATTTAAATTTATATCAAATTTTTCACCAATTCCTAATTGTTTAGCCATATTGTATATATTATTTATCCCCGTATACATACCTAAATCAGCGAAAAATATATTACAAGATCTCTCTATTGCTTCTACTAAATTCAATTTACCGTGTCCGCTTCTTTTCCAACAATTAAATACTGTTTTTTTTGATAATAACATATAACCTTGACACTCAAAAGTTTTATTTTCATCCCAGCCATTTTCCAATGCCGCCATAGCAACTATTGGTTTAAAAGTTGACCCCATAGAATAAAGGGCACTAATAGTTTTATTATATAATGGCTTTCTTTCATCATTTATCAACTCTGACCAATAATCGTTGGAAATACCATCTATAAATTCATTAGTTTCAAAAGATGGAGTTGAAACCATTGCTAAAATTTCACCGGTATTTACATTTAAAACAACGGCTGCTGCCCTTCGGTTTTCAATTAATTTATAAATATAATCTTGTAATTTCAAATCTATTGTTAATTTTACATTTTGTCCTATTTTTGCATCTTTTTTTTCAATTTCTTTTACCGGTACATTATAGGCATTAACTTCTATTTTTTTATAACCAGATTCACCGGTTAATTTTGAATTAAAAGAAGCTTCAAGGCCATTTTTACCTATTTTATAATTAGGATGCATTAAAATATCTTTTTTTATTTTGCCAGATAATTTATTTATATCTTTATCATTCGGCATTGCTACATAACCAAGTAAATGAGCAAATTGTTTACTATAGGGGTATTCTCTTATATAACCTTCTTCTATAACTACATTATTTAATTTATAACTATTAGTTTCTATTTTTGCCAATTCTTCCCAATTTAAATTGTTTAAAATTGAAACAATAGGTCTATTTCTATTATTTTTTAGTTGTTTTTTTGCTCTAATTTGTTTTTCTTTATCTAAATTTAAAATATCGGTTACTTGTTTTAAAACTTCACTTTCTTTTTGTTTTTTATTTTTATACAAAATTAATTCATAACTATTTCTATTATTTGTTAATTTATTATTATTTCTATCTAAAATATTCCCTCTTAAAGGTGGAATAACATTTATTTTTATTCTATTATTTTCTGATTTTTGTTTAAAATCATTAAAATGTAAAATTTGTAAATAAAATAATCTAAAAAGTAGAATGAATATACAAATAGCTTGGACTATTAATACTATAAACAATCTTTTTAAAAAAATAGTACCTTTTATATGTTCTTCTAGTAAATTAGACATTTTCTAAATACTTTTTATATATTAAATATAGTAAATTACTAAATATTATATTTTTTATAATATTAAAAAAAGTAAATTTGAATGAAAAGAAATTATTTTCATAAAACGAAAATATAAACCATTGTGTTATAAAATATATTGAAGCAAATAATGAACTATCTCTTAAAAAATATATAAAATGATCATCAACTATAAAATAATTTCTTAATAATTCTATCATTTTATAGGTAAATAATAAACTAATACTTGATAGTCCCAATGGTAAAAAATTAAATGTATCAATAATTAATCCAAAAACAAATAAATTATATTTTGAAAATTGTATTTTTCTTTCCAACCAAATAAATATAAAAAACATAAAAATTGTGTCAAGGTTTGGTAATAAATCAAAAACAAAATATAAATTATTTTGTGTTTTATTCAATAACAATAGCAAAATAAATACAAAATAAATTAATATATACTTAAATATATTAAATAATTTACTTAGATTTTTTGCCATAATTATTTGTTGCCTTTTTTATTGTAGCCAGTTATAAAATCATTTATTAATTGCATTATTACATTTATTGTTGTATCTTTATTTAGATATGTTGTATTTACGCAAATATCAGTTTCTGTACTATAAATTGGAAATTTATCATTATAAATTTTTGTCATTAATTCTGCTTTATCTTTGCCTTCTAATACAGGTCTATTGTTTCTTCTTTCAACCCTTTTTATAAGAACATCTAAATCAACATCTAAAAATATTGAAATTGTCCTTTCTCTTATAATTTCCCTTATATCTTTATCGTCATAGCTGTTTCCACCTATAGATAAAACTTGAGGTTTTGCAGTATTAAGTATTTTTTTTATAACTTTTTTTTCAATGGTTTTATAATATTCTTCACCTTTTTGTTCAAATATTTCACTGCCAGTTAAATTTTCTTCTTTTTCTATTTCTCTATCAGAATCAACAAACTTTATTCCTAATCTTTGTGCTAAACCGAATCCAGTTGTAGTTTTGCCAGCTCCCATCATACCTATCAGAGCTATTGTTCTTTTTAAAGAAGGATGTAATGTTTCTTCCATATTATTTTCTATAATTATTACATAAAATTATTAATAAAATACTTGAATATTTCTAAAAAAGAAACAAAATAATTCATAGTATGATTATATATATAATTATTTTATTTAAAATAGTCAATAGAAAAATTAAAATTTAATAAAAATAACAAAATGAAGATTTTAAGTATA
>CATOJU010000099.1 GCA_951800555.1 uncultured Rickettsiales bacterium
GTTTATAATAATATTAATTTTAGCACTTTATTATATTTATATAAAACATAAAAATAATAGTTTTAAAACTATTAAAGAAAAGATGAAAAATCATTAAAAATAAAAGTTTATATTAATTAAGTGTTTTTTATCTTTTCTTTTTATTATTCTTTTTTCTTTCTTCAGTATTACTATATGGATTTTTTGCTTTTCTTAACAATAATCTTACTATTGTATTATTTAGATTAAAATCAATTCTTAATCTATTTATAATAAATCGATTGTATGAAGTTTGTTCTAATCTTTCGGGACTATTAGTAAATAAAACAAAAGTTGGCGGTCGTTTTTTAGCTTGAGTTATATATTTTAATTTAACTTGGTTACCTTTATATAAAGGTGGAGTATGTTCTTTTTCTATAACTCTCAACCATTGGTTCAATTTTGCTGTGACTATATGAGAATCCCAAGCTTTAAATACATCAAAAACCGCCTGCATTAATTTATCAATATTTTTTCCATTCAAAGCAGAAATAGGAACTATTGGACAGCCCTTTAAATTTGGTAAACTACTTTCTACAATTTTAATAGTTTCATTCATAATATTATGTTTATTTTCTATAATATCCCATTTATTCAATGCAAAAACAACCCCTCTACCTTCTTCTGCCAAAATTGAAGCTATTGCTAAGTCTTGCGCGTCTAATGGACTATTAGCATCTAACATCATAATAACTACTTGGGCAAATTTTATTGATTTCATTGCTTCGGTAACAGACATTTTTTCAAGTTCTTTATCTATATTTCTTTTTTTTCTTATACCGGCTGTATCAATTAATTTTATTTTTTTACCTTTATATTCCCAATTTACAGCTATAGAGTCCCTAGTAATACCGGCTTCTGGGCCAGTTACTAGCCTTTCTTCACCTAAAAGTTGATTAATTAATGTTGATTTTCCAGCATTGGGTCGCCCAACTATTGTTAAATGTATTGGTTTTTCATCATTTTCATCGTCAATATTTATTTTTTTTTCAATAGCCTGATATTTATCATAATATGGCTCAATAGCATCATATAAAATATTAAATCCATTTTTATGTTCTGCTGATATCCCTACAATTTCTTTAAAACCTAATCTATAAAATTCTTTGTCAAAATTATCTATATTTTTTAAATCATCACATTTATTGACTACTAAAATAGTTGGTTTTCCAACTATTCTTAATTTATCAGCAAATATTTTATCAAGTGCTGTAATTCCGGCTTTATCAACTACTAAAATGCAAATATCAGCTTCTGCAATACCATTTTCCGTTTGTTCTAACATTCTATATTCTAAGGCATTTTTATCTGGATTATTGTTCCATCCCGGAGTATCTATAATTTTAAATTCTAAAGGACCAAGATAACCTATTGATTCTTTTCTATCCCTAGTAACACCTGCAAAATCATTAACTATAGCTAATGATTGGCCGGCTAATTTATTAAATAAAGTAGACTTTCCTACATTAGGTCTACCAATTATAGCTATTGTAAACATTTTAACTTTGCTTGAAGATTTCGTCTATAATAAAGAAGCAAATAGCAGCAATAGCTACATATTGGCCCCATCTTGTTAATTTATTATAGCTAAAACCAAATAATCCAAAATATATCAAAACTAAAAATAATCCTAATACTAAAATTATTAAAGAACCTCTATTTTTCATTTATGCCTCTTTTAAAGATTAAATATTAACTATAAATATATAATATATATTATTATTTTCAAGTTTTATTTTGGTATTAAAGTTTATAATATTGTTAATTTTTTTTATTATTTATTTTTTTAGCTATTTTTTGCATTAAATGAGAGATATCTATAAAGCAGGAAGGGGTAAAAAACAAAAAACTTAATAGTAAATAATATAAAAATATTTAATTGTCTATATTTTGTATTTTTTTTAGTAAAGTTGCATTTCGATAGTATTTTTTTAAATGAATAAATAAAAATTTATTAAAAATTTTAATTTAGATTAAAATAAATTTTAATGATTAAAATATCTTGACATATTTGATTTTAGAATTACTTTAATAATAAAACAAGGAAAAATATAGTTAAATATGACCTATATAAATGAACAAATAGCAAAAGTAGTTAAATGTGACTTTAAAACTGTAGAATATATTGATAGTGGAGAAGAAGTTGAGGTATTTTCTTTTATAGATAATAATAAATCAAAAAAAATTATTAAAATTTATTCTAAAGTAATTAGTTTTAAAAAAGGATTTGATAAAGTAAAAAAAGATTCAATAGAAAAAACAAATATTTTGAGGGGAACTAGTAAAATATTAAAGCCATTATTTGATGGTGAAATTAAACTTTATGATAACAAATATTATTTTCAAATTTTTAATTATATGGATGTAGATTTACTTAGTATTTGTAATGATAGAAAAAAAATTGTAAATCTTTATGAATTTTTTATAATTGCTTTAAGAATTGTTATGGGAGTTGATTCCTTGCATAAAGCTAATATTGTGCATTGTGATATAAAAATAGAAAATATTTTAGTAAATTTAAAGGATAAAAAAGTAAAATTGATTGATTTTGGTTTTGTTAAAAAAGTAAAAAAAAATTCTTATTATACCCCTCAAGGTACATTAGTTTATGCAGCCCCAGAATTGAAAAAATTTTATACTGTAGTTCCCGGTGATATGCTTTTTCCAACCGATATTTATTCACTAGGTATTGTATTATATGCAATGTTTACAAAAAATATAAATTTATCAAATTTTTATTATTATAAAGAAAATCCAGAAATTGCACCATTGCCATACGAAAACGCTGAAATAAGAGAAAGTTTTTTTGAATTAATTAAAAGAATGACTAGTGAAAATCCAGAAACAAGACCCAATATTGAAGAAGTTAAAAATATAATGGTACAAATTTATTTGAATATAGAAAATGAACGCAAGAAAAAAGGTATTATAGAAAATACTAAGTTAAAGAGTAGAGAAAAACTTGAGTTAGGAATATTAAATGATCTTGATTTTAAAGAAGAAGAAGTTAATAAAGTAGAATTAAATACTTTAAAAAGAATTAAATTTTTAATAGAAGATAATAAAATGACGCCTAATTTAAAACATAATATAAAAAAATATATAAACGATATTTATTTTGATAATGTTTTTAATATTGAAGAAAATAATTTTAAAGAATTAAGTTTTGAAGAGAGTATAGATTTTAAATTAATGCAAACACGTTTAAATAATACAAAACTTGCGCAAAATGAGTATTGTAGTATTAGAAAAATAGATGTTGAAAATAACAAAAAATTTCTTAATTTTTTAGCTAAAACTATAAATTCATTTGATAATTTAAAAGAAAAAAATCAAAAAGATTTTGCTTAATATCCAATAATAATTATATTATAAACTATATATAAAAATAATATATCTGAGTTTATTTAAAATTTGATTTTATATTTTAATTTAACATTAAACTAAACATAATTTTTGTCTTTTTCATCATGTTGTAATCGCACAATATGGACTAAGAAAGAAGATTGAAGATATGTTATCGGAGATAATAAAGATAAAAATAACAAAAAACTAGTTATTTATTGCAATTTAGAAAACCAAAACATTCAAACAGATAATCTTAAGTTTATTTTCTGGGAAAAATATTATCCTAAATCTTTTTTCGGAAGGAGATTTTCTCTCAAAAATATCTTATAAAAATTCTAAAATAAATAAAATGTCTTTATTTAACAAAAATAAGGTCTGAATTTATTCTTGTGAACTTGAAAACCTAAAAAAAAAGTATATACAATTTTGTTTTCGAATCACAATTCACTTTCAAAAATTGTGGGGGAATTCAAATCAATTGAATTAACATATGCCATTGTTTGCATGTTGATTTTTTCAATCGAGAAGATCATAGGCAAATATTTCTTCTTTAACAATAATTATACATTGAAATAAATTGATCATCAATTATATTTTTGAATAATTTGCTGCATTTGAGATTTTCTTCAATATCATTTCTTCAAAGCATATCTTTTTTGTGCTTTATATTTTATATAATTTAATATTTTTTCTACAATGATCAATTTTATCCCTTTAATGCTTGAACTTTTTTACAAATATATTTGATTTTTTTTATAATGATAATGTTATATAACAATAATATATTATAATATATAGTTTTATTATATATTTTCATTTTCCAATTTTTGAATTCAAGAATTCTTCTTAAGTAGCTGGAGCATTTTGAAGAAATTTCCAAAATCATTCTTCCTTCTCAATTGAAAATATGAAGATAGATCATTCATTTTAGAAAGGATTTTTTGTAGATTTGAATTCAAAAAATAGAATAAAAGCTTGATTTAAATAAATGAACCTTTTATTGTTTGTTAAATATGGAGTTTACTATATACTTTATAAGATTACATAAATATGTAAGTAGAAATGAACATAATATATTTATTACCTAATAATATTACATATGCATTAAATATACAAGACAAAATTTATGAAATTTATATTTATAAAATATTTAATTTGTAATATAAAAAAATATTGCAATTATAC
>CATOJU010000100.1 GCA_951800555.1 uncultured Rickettsiales bacterium
GAATAATAAATAGAGGTTAAAATGTCTTTTAGTATAAAAAAGGAATTATTAAAATTAGTTTTTAAATGTTTAAAAATAAAATGTAAAGTAAATTTTGATATTAAAACTTTACCAGAAAAAGCAATATTTATATCAAATCATGTGTCTTTTTTGGATCCTATTTTAATGTATGCTTTTTTGCCAAATGATACATTTTTTGCATTAAATAGTTATCTAATGAGAAAAAAATGGATTAGGTTTTTATTAAAAGATGTTGATGTTATGGAATTTAATCCTATGGATCCTACATCTATTAAAGCTGTTTTAGCTAAAGTAGAATCTGGAAAAAGATGTTTTATGTTTCCAGAAGGACGATTAACTAATACTGGTGGATTAATGAAAATTTATGAAGCATCTGGAATTATAGCTGATAAAGCTGGAGCAGTTATTGTTCCTATTTGGATAGATGGTATGGAATATAGTAAATATTTTTCAATTTTAAAGGAAAAATTGCCACTGCGACCTTTTCCTAAAACTAGAATTTTAATAAATAAACCAATAAATTTTAAAATAGATGATAGTTTGAGAAAACAAAGAGATTATATAAGTAATAGAATACAGAAAATAATGAGTAATATGAAATTTAAATCATTATTTAAAAAGGAAGCGTCTGTATTTTATACTTTAATGCAAATGTCTAAAATAAATGGTAAGAACGGGTTGTTTGATAGGCCAAATTTTCTTGAAGATGCAAAAAGAGAACCGCAAACATTTAAAGATATAATATATAATAGTTTCCTTTTAGGAAGATATTTTAGAAATTTGTTTAATAGACAAGAAAATGTGGGTGTTTTATTGCCTAATTGTTGTGATAATTTGTACACATTTTTTGGTTTAATTATGTATGAAAGAGTTCCTGCTATGTTAAATTTTTCAACAGGAACTGCCAATGTAATATCTATGTGTAAAACTGCAATTATAAAAAATGTTATTACTTCAAGAGATTTTGTATTAAATAATAAATTAGATGAATTAGTAAAATCTTTGACTAATGCTGATATAAATGTTTTATATTTAGAAGATATAAAAGAAAAAATTACTCTGAAAAATAAAATTACAGCCTACTTAAAATATAAGAAAAAAAGAATTCCATTTAAAAAAAGTGGAGATAAAAATTGCGTAATATTATTTACTTCTGGTTCAGAGGGAACTCCTAAAGCTGTTGTTTTAACTCATAGTAATATAAATGCAAATATTATACAATTGAGATCAATAGTTGATGTAAATAATACGGACTTGGTATTTAATATTTTACCTATGTTCCATAGTTTTGGACTTACTGTTGGAACTTTATTCCCGTTATTATCGGGTGGAAGAGTATTTTTATATCCTTCACCATTAAATTACAGAGTAATTCCAGAAATAATTTATGAAACAGGTGCAACTATGATGTTTGGTACTGATACATTTTTCAGATGTTATGCTAAAGTAGCTCATCCCTATGATTTTAATAATATGAGATTTATGTTGGGAGGAGCGGAGGCTATAAAACAAGATACAAGAAATATTTGGATGGAAAGATTTGGAGTTAGATTATTAGAAGGTTATGGTGCTACTGAATGTACTCCTGTAATAACCTTTAATACAAGGGCTTTTTGTAAATTTGGTTCTATAGGTCAAATTTTGCCAGCTATTGAATATAAAATTAAAGAAATGGAGGGAATTGAAAAAGGTGGAATTTTGTGTGTAAAAGGGCCTAATGTAATGAAAGGTTATATAAAAAGTGATAAACCTGGAGAAATAATTCCTTTAGAAGATGGTTGGTATGAAACTGGAGATGTAGTTGAAATTGATAATGCTGGATATTTATTTATAAAAGATAGATTAAAAAGATTTGCAAAAATTGGTGGAGAAATGATTTCTTTAACAGCTGTTGAAAATATTGCAGAAAAATGTTCTGAGTGGTTAAAGACTGACTTTATTTATGGAGCAGTAGCAATAGAACACGAATCAAAAGGAGAACAAATAGTTCTTGTTACAAGTAATAGATCATTGACAATTGAAATATTGCAAAACTATATTAAAAATAATGGAATTTCTGAATTATTTCTACCTAGAATTATCTTGTATAAAGATGAATTGCCACTTATGGGAAATGGTAAAAGGAATAATTTAGAATTAAAAAAACAAGTTTTAGAAGAATTAAATTTTAAGGAGAAATAATATGAATTTTTTAAATAAAATAAAAGTTTTTACAGAAAATTATACAGAAAAATTTAAAGATAAATTAAATATAATATCGGGAAAATTAACTTATTTAAAAACTAATAATTTATCACAAGCAGTTGAGCTTATTGAAGTTGGTATGGTAAAGGAGAGTTATTATAGATTAAAAATAATTCTTACATTATGGCCCGATGAGGATCAAGCTAAATATTTACTTTCTTTGGTTTATATATTTTTAAGAGAAAATGAGAAAGCTTTAGAGTCTTTAAAGGAAATAAAAGAATATAAAATGGGTTGTGTTGAAAAATTGGTTGATGTTATAAATAAAAATAAAATTGAAAAGATTATTGAAACTTATAAAAATACATATAATATATATGAGATTGAAAACGAAATTTACAAAATTGCAATTTAAAATAATATTTTTTTTATTATTTTTAACATTAATAGCCGATATAGATTTTACTTTTGCTAAGAGTAAAAATATTTTGTCTGAAAATAAAGAAGAAAATATTAATGAATATAATGAGGATTATGATGAATATTATAATATAGATAATAAAAATACGGAAAAAATTAGTGATCCATTTGAAAAATTAAATAGAAAAATGTTTGATTTTAATATTTATTTATTAAATAATGTTGGTGAGCCTGTAACAAATGGCTTTAAATTTGTATTTCCAGATTTTTTTAGAGAAAGATTTGCAAATTTTGGAGATAGATTTTTAGATCCTATTGTGTTATTAAATTCAATTTTAGAATTTGATTTTGTAAATTCTGCAAAAACTATAGCAACTTTTGTAACTAATATGACAATTGGTATTTTTGGCCTTTTTAATCCTGCAAAATATTTTGGTTTTTATAGAGAAAAAAGAACTTTCGGAGATACTATGTATTTTTATGGCATTGGAAATGGTTTTTATATAATGTTGCCGTTTTTAGGTCCCACAACTACAAGAGAAGGTATAGGAATGGCAGCAGATTTTTTTGCAAATCCATTAAGTTGGAATATACTTAAAATTCATAAAAATAAAAGTTTAACACCGGATCGTTTAAAAATTCCGCAATATATTGGTAAATATGAATCAGAATTGGAAACTGCAATAAATTTAAATAATCAATTTTTGAAAAAAAGTTTTGATCCGTATATTTTTTTAAGGGAAAGTTATTTGCAAAATTTAATTTATAAACAAAAAAGGAGAGGAAAATGAAAAATTTTAAGTATTTGATTTTATTTTTATTTAGTTTTACGTTTTTATTAAGTAATTTATGCATTGTAAAAGCGACAGAAAATTCTGAAATAGAAGATTTTATTGAAAATTTTTCAATTGAGTTTGAAAAAATATCTAAATTAAAAACTCAAAAGGAAAAAGAAGATATAACATATAATTTAGCTAATAAAATTTTAGATTTAAATTGGATTGGGAATTTTATTTTAGGTAAAAATAGGAATAGTTTTGATGAAAATACTAAAAAAAATTTCATAAAATATTATTCAAAAAGTTTGATAAAAAATTATATATCATTTCTTGATAGTTATAAAAAAGAAAATTATAAAATTCTAAAAATAGAAAAGAAAAAAGAAAATTTATTTATGGTTGATACTACCATAAAATTGCAAGATAAAAGTGTAAATAATACTTTTAGAATAATTAAGAAAAATAATAACTATTATATAACAGATATTATAGCTGAAGGTATAAGTTTTATAGCAAATCAGCGAACAGAAATCGAATCTATAATTTCAGCTGGCAAATTTAATGACTTCGTAAATAAACTTAAAATTGAAAATAAATAATATGTTTTTAATAGAAAAATTATAAAATTAAAATATAAAGTTATTTAAAAAAATTCTCCTGTATAAAAATATATATAGGAGAATTTTTTTATCTGGTTTTATCCAATATCCTCTTCCTCTTCTTCAATATTTGTCTCTTCCTCTAATGGAATATTTTTATTATCAATTTTTGGCAATTCTATTTTTTTATTTTCTTTTTGTTTACACATTTTCATTATAAATTTACTAAATATAATAGTTCCTGTTGTAACTGTAACGAATAGTATACCATTATTGATCTGTTCCTTAGTAAATGTTTTTTTACTTTTGTCTAACTTTTCATTAGATTTTGATTTTTTTGTTGTTTCATCATAATTCTCAATAGCATGTACGCTTTTTGATAAAGTACAAATAAAACTATTAAAAAGTATAAAAAAACATAAAATATTAATAATTAATTTTTTCATAGATAAAAAAAATTCTCTAACATAATAAAAATTTATATTGGTTATTAAATAAATCAAAATATAATTAAA
>CATOJU010000101.1 GCA_951800555.1 uncultured Rickettsiales bacterium
AAAAATTTCGTATTTTTATGTAAATTTTAGTACTTAATGTAAAATAAATTATTAATAATTTATTTTAGTACTTTTATTAGATATTTTGTATAATAAATTTTATTTAAAAAATAAAATCAAAACTTAAAAATATAAATAATAGGCAATATCCAAAATCTATATTTTAAATTGACAATTATAATTGTTATAACATAATACCATATTATGGTAAATAACTTATATAAAATAATATTTATACATAATAAATTAAAAACAATATTATTATATTATAAATAACAAAAATTTGTTATGGGCGAAAATAAAAAAGTAAAGATTTCAGGAGCACATTTTGCTACTGAAGAAGAATTAAAAAAAGAAGAACTTCTTCAAAATGAAGGTTGTATTTATGGAGAATTTAGTAATAAATTTATTGCCGATAGTTCTTATATAAACACACTATTATTAGCGCCAACAGGTGCAGGTAAAGGTGTATCATTTGTAATACCTAATTTATTATCCTGGAATGAATCTGCAATAATACACGATATAAAACTTGAGAATTATAAATTAACCAGTGGCTATAGACAAAATGAATTAAAACAAAAAATATTCGTATGGAATCCAGTTGCTAAAGATGGCTTAACAAATTGTTATAATCCATTTGATTGGATATCCAAAGATAGTAAAATTATAGTAAATGATATACAAAATATAATAAAATCTTTATTATATAAAAATGATTATTTACATATAGAAGCTAGAAACCTTTTAATCGGTGTAATTTTATATTTATTAATAGAAAATAAAACTATCACTTTTGGTAAAATTCTTAAAACAATAAAAAGTAGTAGATTTTTTAATGATTTAAGAGATATGTTAGATAATACTGAATTACATCCAATAGCAAAAATAAATATAAATTCATTTCTAAGAAAATCGGAGAATGAAAAAATTGATATAATATTAACTATTTCAAAAGCTTTAGATTTATGGACTGACCCATTAATTGATTATGCTACTTCAAAAAGTGATTTTGACATATCTAGTTTTATAAATGAAAAACAAACTTTATATATTGGTGTTGAAATAAACGAAATGGATAGATTAAAACCATTATTTAAAATGTTTTATCAACAATATTTTAATACAATCCTTTCATTAAATATTGATTATCAAAAAATTAAATGTGGTATTTTAATGATATTGGATGAATTTACTACAATAGGTAAAATTGAAAGTATAGTTAATATGCTTCCATATACTAGAGGTCAAAAATTAAAAGTTTGTATCATAGAACAAAATATTGATAAATTAAACTATATATACGAAGAAAAAGAAGTTGATCAAATACTTTCGAATACTAATAAAATAATTTTTGCTCCTAATAATAGAGATACTGCTGATTTATTATCTAAAATGATTGGTGATGAAATTATTACTGACGAAAATGGAAATAAATCAACAAAGCCATTGTTATTGTCGCAAGAAATTATTGATTTAGGAAAGAAAGAAGAAATAATTTTAACTATTGATTCTAAAATTATTAAGTGTAGTAAATTTTTTTATTATGAAAAACCAGAATTTGCGAAAAGAATAATGGAGAAAGCCGTGATAAAGTAGACTTATGAATGTTTTTTTATATCTAATATATTAATTATGTTATAGTATATTATAGAATAAATAAAAAAATTAAAAAATTGAACATAAAAAAATAACAATTGACATTTCAAAAAAATAATTAATAATTTTAATATTAATATTTAAAATTTTAATATATGTTTGACAAAAATTCTATTTATGCTTTATTAACTGCCACATTTTTTGCAAGTTTAGGTATATTAGCAAAATATATTTATGGCTATGATTATATGAATTCTTACATAATGCTTTTTTACTCATTATTTTTTAGCGCAGCTGTTATGCTTTTTATACTTTTAATTAAATATAAAAACTTCTCATTCATAAAAAATATTGATAAAAATGGGATAATTATGGGCACATTTAATGGTGGATTGTTTGCTTTGTTTCTAACCAATGCTGCAAGTCTAAAATCCTTGGAATATATGGATGCCGGAATTCAAAAAGTTTTAATGTTTTCGTCACCAATATTTATATTAGCTATTAACGGTATTTTTTTAGGAAAAAAACTTGATAAAAAAGATATTATTAGTATCATTATTATGATGATTGGCTTAATATTAACAATTGGAAAAATAGAAGGTTCAACAAATATTATAGCTGGGATAATAATTGCATTATGTGGTTCATTATTTAATGCAATTTATTCAATTCTAGAGGAAAATTCAAAAACGGAAATTAATGATCAATTAGTATATTGGTTTTATGCTTTTATTGCATCTTCAATTTATTCAATAATATTTCTATTATTTAATAATGATTTAATAAATATAAAATATGCTTTTAATAGTATAGTATTATTAATATTACTTACTAGTAGTGCTATTTTCTGTTTTACTTTGCCATATATTTGTTTTTTAAAATCAATAGAAAAAGTTGGAGCTGTAAAAACTGGTATAATAATGTCAATGGCCCCTGTTATGACAATATTATTATCAATTATTATTTTACATGAACATTTAACTATTTTTCAAATATTAGGAACTGTATTAATAGTTGCTGCAACTATATTTTCATCATTAAAATAAAATATAATTTTTAAATTTATTATATTATTTTTTACTTTTTTATTTTAAGTAAATAATAATAATTTTTATTAAACAAAAAGAAAAAATTAAAAATAGTATATATAATATAATAAATATCACATCAACAATAAACAAATTCCTGTATATAAAAAAATTAAAACTTGTTTTTTAAAAATTTTGTATTTTAATATTCAACTAAGAAATTAATTTTTTATAGATGCTTTTCAATAGGAGATTTAAAAATAGAAATATAATAATAATTGTGATTTATTTATTATTTACAATTAATAATTGTTTTGCTAATACAAGAAAAATAAAAAACATAAATAATAAAGAATCAAATAAACAATTAGATTTTTCAAATAATATCAAAAATGAAGAAATATTAAATACTGAAAATATTTATAAAATTACTGAAAATGAAACCGAATTTAACAAAAATTCTAAAAACATAGCAAAACATGAAATAATAAATGCTAATGAATTAATTACTAAAGAAGAAGAATTACCATTAAAATTACATAATCTTATTGATCTTGCTTTGGAAAGAAATCTTGAAACTAAACAAGCATATATTAATGTAAAACTTGCGGAATATAATTTAATGGAAGCAAAATCAAATTACTATCCAACTGTGAGATTATCTGGTGGCTATTCTATGGCAGATGGCGATAATTATAAACAATTATATAAAGATGGGAAAAAAGAATTAAATGGATCAATAAATGCTAGTTATAATATTTTTGCTTTTGGAAAATATGTTTTTAATGCGAAAGCTGTTGAACATAGTTTAAATAGTATGAAATATAAAGAAAATAGTATGATTCAAGACATTATTTTTGATGTCGTGGAAAATTATTATAGACTATTATCTTTAAAAGCTCAAAGAGAAGTTGCTATAGAAAATGAAAATCTAGGTTATGAAACATTTAAAGCAGCGAATTTAAAATATAAACTTGGAATTGTTCCTTTAGTTGATAAATTAAAAGCAAATACAGCTTATTCGGAAAAAAAATTAAATACTATAAAAATTAATAATGAAATAAAAAAACAAAAAGCAAATCTTAATATTATTTTAAATTTAGAACCAGATTATATTCTATATATAGAAAATCCAGAAATTAAAATAAAAAGTATAAAAAAAGATATAAATTATTTTATGGAAGAAGCTAAACTTAATAGACCAGACTTAAAAATGTTATATGAACAAAAAAATCAAAAAGAACAGGAATTAAATAGAATAAAAACACAATTTTTACCAGAATTTACTGTGAATGGAGGAATCAATACTAACAAAAATATTTCAAAAGGAAGTAATAAAAAAGCCTACACAGATAACAGTATTTCTTTAAATGTTACTATACCTATATTTGATGGTTTCAGTGATGTTGCAACTTTTAAAGCTAAAAAGAGAGAAATTGAAGCTTTAGATTTACAAATAAAACAATTAGAAAAGCAAAT
The DNA here is from genome assembly GCA_951800555.1 of uncultured Rickettsiales bacterium. Taxonomy (GTDB): domain Bacteria; phylum Pseudomonadota; class Alphaproteobacteria; order Rickettsiales; family UBA1997; genus CATOJU01. The sequence continues at coordinate 4,107 of CATOJU010000101.1, forward strand.
TTCTAATGAAGTTTGGAGTTGCTATCAAGATTTTAACACAAACCAAGTAGCATTTGTAGCTAGTAAAAATTTATTAAAAAGTGCAGAAGAAAATGCTAAAATAAATTTTGGTATGTATAAAAATGGAAAAGCTTCTATTTTAGAAGTCTTAGATTCTCAAAGTCAACTAAAAGATGCAAAAATGGAATTCATAAACGCAAAATATAATTGGATTGTTTATAAAATAAAGCTATTAAAAACAATTGGTAAAATGAATTTAAATAATATTATTAATATAGGAGATTTATGATTATGGTAAAAGAAACATTTTTAAAGA
>CATOJU010000102.1 GCA_951800555.1 uncultured Rickettsiales bacterium
AATATGTACATTTTACAAATAAATTATTTGACTTTTTTCATAAAAAAAATTATAATTATATTATAATATATAAAATTTATTTTTATGACAATAATAAACCTATTAAACAAAGAATTAAAACAAGTTTTCGAAAAATTAAATTATGACGAAAAATATGCAATTTTTCAATATTCAGACAGACCAGATTTAAGTGATTTTCAAACAAATTGCGCTATGCAATTATGTAAAATATTACATAATAAACCTCAAAATATAGCAGAAAAAATTGTTACAGAATTAAAAAATTCTAATTTATTTGAAGAAGTTTCAATTGCAAATCCAGGATTTATAAATATTACCATTAGTAAAAATACTTTATTAAACACAATAAATGAAACAATAAATGATGAAAAAAATGGATATATACATAAAGAAAAGAAAAAAACCGTAGTTATAGATTTTGGTGGTTATAATATTGCAAAAGAACCACATGTAGGACATTTACGATCTACTACAATAGGTGAAAGTATAAGAAGAATTTATGATTTTTGTGGTGATAAAGTCATTAGTGACGTACACCTTGGAGATTGGGGATTACCAATGGGAATGGTAATAGAAGGTATTAGATTAAAATATCCAAATATAAAATGCTTTCAAGAAGGATTTAAAGAAGATAAAATTGACGATTTAAATTTGACAGCAGAGAATTTAACTGAAATTTATAGAACAGCTAGTGCAAAAGCAAAAGAAGACAAAGAATTTGATACAAAAGTTCATAAAAACATTGTAAAATTGCAAAATAGTTATAAACCATATTTGACTTTATGGAAATATTTTACAAACATTTCAATTACAGATTTAAAGGAAATTGCTGAAGATATTTTAAAAGCCCATTTTGATTTATGGAATGGAGAAAGTTCTGTAAATGATCTAATAAAAATGATGTTGAGAAACCTTGATAAACAAGGATTAATTTTAGAATCACAAGGAGCTAAAATTATTGATATTAGTGATAAAGATGATACAATTCCACCAGTAATAGTTAAAAACAGTACGGGAGCTGTTATGTATGTTAGTAGTGATTTAGCAACAATTCTTGACAGATTACAAAAATTTAATCCAGATTTAATTTTATATATTGTAGATGTGAGACAATCTTTATATTTTAGACAAGTATTTTTAGCTGCCGAAAAAATTGGGTTTTTAAACGAAAAACATAAAGCAGAACATTGTGGTTTTGGAACTATGAACGGAAAAGACAATAAACCATATAAAACAAGAAGTGGCGAAATTGTAAAATTAAGAAGTTTAATTAATGATGTTAAAAATGCAATTACAGAAAAATCAAAAAATATTAGTAAAGAAGATATAGAAAAAATTGCCGTTGCTTGTATTAAATTTTCTGATTTAATAAATTATAGAGAATCAAATTATATTTTTGATTTAGAACAATTTACAAATTATGAAGGCAAAACAGGAGCATATTTACTTTATAGTATAGTTAGAATTGTTTCAATTTTTAATAATAAAGAAACTTTTAATTATAAAATAACTGATTTTAAAACTAAAGAAGAAAAAAACCTACTTTTAGAATTAAGTAAATTTCCCTACGTTATAAAAAACTCCTATGATAAAAAAGCTCCTAATTTTATAGCTGATTATGTATATAATTTAGCAAAAAAATTTAACAGTTTTTATGCAAGTTGTAATATAAATAATGAAGAAGATTTAGAATATAAAAAATCAAAAATTTCTTTGATATATTTAGTTAAAAAGTATATAGAAACTTGCATATATTTATTAGGAATCGAAAGTGTTGAAAAAATGTAAAATTTCGATAATAATATTTATTTATTAAAATAATTAATTGGAAAAAACTATGGAAGAAACAGAAAAAAATAACTTAGCAGAATATTGTAAAAATTGCAATAATTATATTGAATTATTTAAAAAATTAACAGATTTTTCATCGGATATAGAAACAAAATCTGATAATGAATATCAATGCGATGTTTTTTACGATAATACAATAAAAGACGATACGGATTCCGTTTTAAGCGACGAAGAATTATTTAAATATTTTGATAGTAATAATTCAAAATCGCCTAGTAAACTTTAAAAGTTGAGGAAAATTTTTTATTTTATAAATATAATAATTATCTCTATTTTTAAGTAATTTATTAGAAATAAATAATTAAAAAAATAAAATGTTATAGACTAATAATAAATAATTTATACTAAAATAAAGATCATACACCTCTGCCAGACGAAACAGATTTTGAATTTTCAATTTCTTTCTCTAATTCTCCATTAGCTTTTTGTATTTGTTCCAGCTTTGCTTTTAATTTTTCATTATTTAATTTTATATTATTTTTTTTATCCTTTTCTTCTTCATTTTCCCCAGTTATTGTATCTTGCAATATTTGCATACAATTTTTATCATTATTTTCTTTTGCATAATAATAAGCATTTTTTCCATCATTATTTTTAATACCACCCTCAAATACTACAAGAATTTTCACAATATCTGCATAACTAGCTTTTGTCGCATAAATAAGTGCCGTATTTCCATTAATATCTTGTTTTTTTAATTCATCTTTACAATTATTAACCAAAAATTTTACACAATCAGTATGCCCTCCATTAGCACAATACATTAAAGCAGTACAATTATTTTCTCCAACTTTTCCGGCATTATTTTTTGCATTATTTTTTAAATAATCAATATCACCCTTTATAGCACTTAAAAACCAATTATTATCTATAACTTCTCCAACTACAATATCTTCTTCTTTAATATCATTAGAGATATTTTCTGTTGTTCCTTCATCAGTGTTTTCAAATATTTTTACTTCCTCTATCATAACAATAATATTTTTTTATTTAAAACTATCTCCATTAAAATCGCCTAAAGATTTCATAATATTTTTTAATTGATTTTTATCCATATTTATAATTTTACTACTTATAGTTTTCATTTCTTTAAATTTTTTCAATAAACTATTTACATCCTGTATTTTTGTCCCACTACCAGCTGCAATTCTAAATTTCCTTGATGAATTTAATATATCAGGATTTCTCCTTTCTTGTATAGTCATAGACAAAATTATAGCCTCTTGTTTTTTCATACTATCATCATTAAAATTTTTGTCTTTTAAAAAATCTTTTATTTTTGAAGCACCTGGCAAAAATCCAAGAATATTAGTAATACCGCCCAATTTTTTCATCATCTTCATTTGTTTCAACATATCTTCAAAATCAAAACTTCCTTGTCTTAATTTTTTTTCAAATTTTTCTGCTTCTTCTTTATTTACAACTTCTTCTGCTTTTTCAACAAAAGAAACTATATCACCCATATCAAGAATTCTTGAAACAACTCTTTTTGAATGAAAAACATCTAGATCATTTATTTTTTCACCAATTCCTATATACCTAATAGGACAATTTGTAATAATCCTCATACTTAAAGCTGCTCCACCCCTTCCGTCACCATCCATTTTAGTCAAAATTATACTATTTATTCCAACTTGTTTATTAAATTCATCCGCTATATTCACAGCTTCCTGACCAGTTAAAGAATCCGCAACAATTATAGTTTCTTGCGGATTTATAAAATTTTTTACATCCACAAGCTCTTCCATCATTTTATTATCAACAAACAATCTTCCAGCTGTATCAAAAATTATTACATCGTAATTATCTTTAATTTCTAAAGCCTCTCGGCAAATATCAATAGGTTTTAAATCTTTTGATACATCTAAATAATCGACATCAATAGATTTAGCCAACGTTTTTAATTGTTCTTGAGCTGCCGGTCTATATACATCTAAAGAAACAAGTAAAACTTTTTTACTAAACTTTGTTTTAAATCTATTTGCAAGTTTTGCACTAGTTGTTGTTTTTCCACTTCCCTGCAATCCTACCATCATAATAATTGTAGGTTTATTATCAAAATTAATATCACCAACTTCATCACCAAATAGCTTAATTAGTTCATCATTAACTATTTTGACTATCATTTGACCAGGTTCAACTTTTTTTATAACTTCCCGTCCCAAAATTTCTTTCTTTACATTTTTTATAAAATCTTTAACTATCCCGATAGACACATCGGCTTCTAATAATGCAATCCTTATTTCATGCATTGTATTGTCAAGATCACTTTCTGAAATAAATTTTTTATTTCTTATTTTATCTATTATACTATTAAAACTTTTTGTAATATTTTCAAACATTTTTATAGGTTGTTTTTTATTTTTAATAAATATTAATCTAAATCATCTACATCAATATCAGTATCATCTATATCATTTTCATCATCATCTTCAAGGTCATCATCTAAATGT
>CATOJU010000103.1 GCA_951800555.1 uncultured Rickettsiales bacterium
AATAAAAATTAATGATAAAGTCTTGTTAATTTTTGTTATTGAAGTATTGAATTTGAATAAGGAGCTAGTTTTTTAAAAAAACTAGTAAAAAACTTGATTTATAAAAATGGATTTATAGCTTTAGTATAAATTATACAATAATTTATCATTCTTTTCAGTTTTCTTAATACCAAATTTTATAAATACAAATTACCAATAAAATATCGACCAAAACTAAATAAAAATTTTATTTTTTTTCTCTTTGTCTTATTTTTTCCAAATATTCATCAATTTGACTAGTATTAACAATTAATTTAGCTTTATTATTAAAATCCTCCTTGAAACTTATTGTAGTATACAACGGGATCATATTTTTTCCAACCTTAATCATTAACGCAGAAGAATTTAACATATCTACAACAAGATTATTGGAAGAATTATCTATTTTTAAAGTTAATTTATTAGATATATTTTTCCCTTGTGCTTCTAATATTAAATTACTAATCCCCTTTGTTATGGCTAACGATCCATTAAATTCCCTAAAATTAGTTCCAGTATCATTTAGTAGGTATTCTTTTGAATTAAAACTATTTAGTAATTCTTCATTTATATATACATCTCCTAATTTATTTTTTAAATCTTCCAATCCCAATTTTTTTATAAAAAGATTTTGTCCAACAAACTTTGCTTGCAAATTCATAGATGCTAAAAATACAGAGCTATTAAACCCAGTTGCCTTAAATATTCCTCCGACACCAATAGTTCCAGTCAAAAAATCTTGTTCATATTCAGGAAAAAGTAATTTAAAAATATCTTTAATATTATATATAGTTTCTGTTAAGATTAAATTAAAATTTTTATTTACTTTTAAATCTATTGTTCCTCTTAAATCAGTAGATCCGCCTAATCCAACAAGATTTAAACTATTTATAGATATTAATCCATTTTCTATTTTACTATTAAAATCAATATTTGAGAATGTACTATTATTTATTTTTAAATCTCTAAATTTTAGAATAATATTTCCATTAATTTCATTCCAAGCCGGTAAACTAAATAATTTATTTATCCAATATTTTTCTTGAATTTCCTTATTTACTTCCGTATTTAAAATAATGTTTTTATACCTTTCTGTATCAAAAATATAATTTAATAAATCAACTTCTTGATTCATTTTATCTATAAATAAATTTACTTTTATTTCAGGAAATTTTTCATTCAAAGATAATAGGATATTCCCTTTTATGCTTTCTATATTTTCAAATCTAATATCTTTAATATTATATAAATTTATAAAACCAGTAGAATATTGTATTTTTGAATCAAAAAATATATTTTTATAATCATTAAAAGATAGATTATTGACCTTTAAATCTAAGAATATCTCATTTGTAAAATTATTTAACCATAAAAACTTTTCTTTTAAAGTTTTTGATTCATTTTTTTTTACTTTTACGTCTAAACTATCTATTGTGACTTTACTAGCTAAGTATTTTTCTTTTTCATCAAAAGAATATTCAAGAAAGCCTACAATATTAACATTATCATTGTCCTTTATTAAAACATCATATAAATAAATAATATTATTATAAATAAAAATACTCGATTTTAAATCAAAATTACCAATATTTATAATATTTTCTGCATTAAATACTTTTGCTATATCACTGAAATTATTACCTTTTATTTCTAAATTATTATAATAATAGCCACCAATATTTTGCTGGTTTTTTACTTCAATGATAAAATCATTAAAATTCAATTTTACATTATTAATTTTATAATTATTTTTTATAATTTCAAAATCCAATATAGAATCTTTTAAAATTTTATTATTTTTTGTAAGTTTTTTTATATTTACCTTAATTGTTGTATTATCAAAAATTTTATTTTTTTGCGGAATATTTTTAATTAAATCTTCTAAATTATCATATTTAAAAATTAGAATATCACTTGCATTTATATTATTTTTTGATTTCGTAACATTTAATATAAATTGATCAAAATCAATGTTTTCAACATTTAATTCAACTTTATTAGCGTCTTCTATATAAATATTGCCGTTTATATCAATATCATCAGCTTTTATTTTTATATCGTTAAAAATAAAATTATTTCCGGCTTTTTTAATATTACTTGAATATTTAAGTTCTTTTTTATAATCAAATCTATAATAAAATGGAGAATCTACAGGTAAAAGCCACTGAATAAAATTATTAAAATTATTAATATTAATAGAAGTTTTAAAATTACCGTTTATCTTGTCAAAACTATTAGTTAGTAAATTATTACCTAAAAAATCAATATTTATTTTGTCATTTTGGCTATTTGTTAATACTAATTCAGTCTCAAAATTATCCTTTTTTTCTTTAGTTTTTATACTTAAATTTCCATTAATATTATTTAACATAAAATCTAATTTTAACTTCAATTCTTTAGAGTGTAAATAAATATTTAATTTACCATCGATATTTTTAAATTCTTTTTGAATATCCCCTTTTTTTATTATATTAATTATAGAATTAGAAAAATTTATTTTAATATTTTTTTCAAAATTAAATTCTTGATTATTTATAGTTTTGAATAAATCAACTAACATTAATTTTACTTTTTCATTATCCAAGTCTATTCTAGCGTCTTCTTCTACTTCAATTTCTCTATAACCTTCTTCTATTTCTTCAGCTTCATTTCCCATTAAAATATTTTTTAATTTATCTTTTACACCATATACTTCATTATCACCTAATTTAACTATTTTTTTTACTGTCTTTTTTGTCATATAAAAATCAGGTAACTGATTATTTTCAACTAATATAGCTGCACCACTAATAAAAATATCTTGAAATTCAAGTTTTTTGCTAAAAAATTTTTTAAAATCAAGTTTTATCTCTATTTTTTTTATATTGGCACGAGTTAATATGTCCCTGTATTGTACATTTTCTACAACAACGTTATTTATAATTAATTTTAACTTTGGGAAAATTGTCAGTGATATATTTCCTTGTACAAAAAATTTTATTTCTTTATTTTCAAACATATGATGCTTGTTATATTCGACTATTTTTTCTAATATATCTTTATTTATCCGTCTTTTTAAAGCTTTTGTATTAAATGAATTTTTTAATACCATTAATGTTCCTAAATATAAAATAAATAAACTGATAATTGTAAAAACTAGTATTTTTGTTATTTTCACCATCATATTTCTATAAATTTTATTATAAATATAATAATTTTAAATTTTTAAAAGTAAAGAAGAAAAGAATATATAATATAGATAAGAAAATATATTAGGGATATAAAAAAAGGTGTTGTTGAATTAATATAAAAAAATAAGTATAAAAAAGAAAATAAAGCAGTGATTTAACGGCAGAAGATGTTTATTATCTAAAATAAAGCAACTATTAACCTAAATCTTTTTTTAAATTTAAAATTTTCTTTATTTTCTACTGAAAATAAACTAAAAAAAATGTATTTTTTAAACAAATGGTGTCCTTGGGCGGATTCGAACCGCCGACCTACAACTTAGGAGGTTATCGCTCTATCCTACTGAGCTACAAAGACATATTTAAATTTCATTAAAAATATTAATTAATAATCATTTAAAGTCAAGACAAAATTGGGATTACCCATTATATGTTTATCTACCCATTTTACCCTCATTCACATAATACCTACAATACTTATTTATACTATTTTATTTTTTAATAATTTTTATTCTTATTTAAAAACTGTCATCTCCACATATATTTATTATTTTGATGACAGATTTTAACATTTTTAAAGATTAAATTCTTTTATTTTTATATAGGAACTCCATTACTTAAATGTTTTTTCTTTTTTTCTCTTCATTTAAAAAATTTTCAAATAAACTAATTGTATTATTTAAAGAATTTTTAAATTTTTCATCAGATATAATATTTTCTCTAAAAGGATTATTTCTTAAATTATATTTCTTTTTTATATCAGATAGCATAGTATTTGTATCTTTTATTTTTTGTATTTTTTCATTAATACTCTTTGATCTTGTTGAAATATCTTTTTCTATTGTATTAAAATAACAAATAATTGTATTTATATTTTTATTTTCTATAGCAAGATCAATTATTTCTTGTTCTTCTTCTTTAACTGAAGATATATCTATATCTGGATGTTGAAGTAAAAGATTAATAATTTCAATATTTCCTTTTATAACAGCATAACGTAATGGTGTTCGGTCAAGATTATCTTTCAAGTTTATATCTACATTTGGTTGTTCAAGTAAAAGTTTAGCAATTTCTAGATTTTCTTTTCCAATAGCATAATGTAATGGTGTTTTTCCCCAAAGATCTT
>CATOJU010000104.1 GCA_951800555.1 uncultured Rickettsiales bacterium
TGTTATAGTATGTATATTCTTTCATTAATTACCTCATTTTTAATTATTAATACTTTTTGTTAAATTAATTATAAAAATGAGGTAAAATTTTTTCAAAGTTTTTCCCAAATGTGTTTGAACCTAGACAGGGAAATAAATTAAATGATCAAAACTTTATATTTTTTTAATATACATTTTTATTTTTAACGCAACTCCTGAATAAAAATTATTCCACAAAACAAAAATAAATACAAAAAAACAATAATTTTTAATATTTTCAATAGAATAGTGTATATATTTATTAAAAGATTTTGCAATAAAAAAACCTATATGTAAAACATACATTGTATTTAGTTTAATCTAAACATAAATTTTGTGTTTTGTAAGTAATTACTGAAAAAAATCCTCTCTGCCCAGACCTAAATGGTATTAATATTGCTAGAATAAAATTTACCATTTTTTACAAAAAAATAAAAAATGGTAAATATCATTATTATAATATGTTTTAAAGATAATAATTTGAATACTTAATAATTTTTTTAGATTATTAAAATTTATACTTAATTTTTTATTAAATTATTTTAAATTTTTTTATATATTTAAACTATAAAATTGTTTTGAAGATTTAAATTTATCCTTAAACACACTTTTAAACAATTCTTTATCTTTTGGCAAAAATTTTCCCTTATAATTTCCATTTATTGCAGAAAGTCCTTTTTTATATAATGCTTTTGATATTTTAGAATTATTAGTTTCGTTTTCCAGAGTTTTTTCGCCATCTACACTAACAACATTATTTAACGATTGGTTTAGTTTTCCAGTTCTTAAAAATGATATTTTTTGCATATATTCAATTATACCGGGTAAAATTCCCCTTTCTCTACCTATAAGTTTATTTATTTCTATCCAATCACAAGCATCAGTCGGCATTACAAAAATAACCCCCTCAATATTAATTTCCTCAATATCTTTTGTTTCGGGTCCAAATACCTCTTTAATTTTATCTTGATTCCAAATAGTAGAATTAAAACTACTTTCGCTTATTGTTTTTTGACTAAATTTTGCTTCTATATAATTATCTGTTTTTTTAATCAAATCAATATATTCAGGACTATAATCTTCTGGATATTTTACTCCAATAGTTGCTTTATCATTATATTTAGCTATATTATTAATTTCATTAAATTGATTTTTTATTCTTTCTGCATAATATACGCCATTAGAAATATCATTAAGTTCTTGTTTATCGTTAAATTTTAGATCTGATTTCAAATCATCTTTTATATTATTTTCTGTATTTACGGAATTATAAATATTATTTAATATACTACAACTACTATTAAATTTTTCATTATCAAATTTTTTATCATTTTCACCACTAACTTTTATTAAAGAAGAAATATTTTCAAATAATAATTTAGATGATTCGCTAGATATTTTTGACTTATTCAAAGTTATTTGTTGTAAATATTTTCTACCTTTATCAACATTATTTTTAAAACTTTCATAGAAATTTTGTTCTGTTTTCCCTTTATTATTACTTTTATATATATTTGCAGCTTTTCTCAAAAATAAATTATCCAAAAGTCCAAATAATTCATTTTCTAAATTTTCTCTACGAATTATTACTTTATTGTTATTATCTTGATTTTCAACATCAATTTTTCTTCCTTTTATATATCGTTCTATAATTTCTTCTAAATATTTTTCAATACTATTATCACAAGGTCCAATAATAATTGGGCTAATTATATTTAAAATTTCATCTTTTATAATTTCAACTGTATTATTATCTTTACCAATTACAATATCTGCAAGATTTTTACTAAATTTTTTCAAAGTTGGAACTATACCTTCTTTATTTGAATCATTATCATTTCTAGTATTTAATAAAAACGCTACTGGAAAGCCTATTTTAGATGTTTCATTATTATTTTTATTATCACCATTGAATATTCCGGTCAAATAATACAAATTTGAAAGATAACTTAATGTATCATTATAGTAATTATCTTTATCAACAAGTGATTTATTAGGTTCAGAATCAACTTGTTGTAATGAAGATTTTATTTCCTCTTTGTTTTCTGATTGTTTTGTTGATTCTTTGCTTTTAGGCAATATATTGCCAACAGATTTTATACTATTTAATGATTGTTCTAAATTAGTATTTTCAGAACTTTCAAAAACTATTGGTTCACTATTATCCAATTTTTCTTGTTTTCTTTCAATAAAATCAAATGAATTACTAATTATTAAATTGGTATTATCATCTTGATTTGATCTACTGCTACTAATACAAAGCATTTCATTATCATTTGTAGACAATTTATTTTTCTCTTTATCATTTAATTCACTTTTATTTTCAAAATTATCTTCATTGGTACTAGAATAAAATTTTTGATGTGCCTCATCTTCTTTAGAATCATAAAGTTGTGAAATTTCACTTATTTGTAATTTTTGTGAACTATTATTTTTAGAAGTAACCAAAATTTCGTTATTACTAGGATTTTTTGTAATATTATCTGATGAACTACTGCCGCTTACTTCAGGGCTTGAATTGACACTACTACTATTATTAGTGAAAGTGTTATTATCTGTAAGCAATTTATTTTCTTTTTTATTTTCTAATTCAATTTTATTTCCAGAATCATTATCTACATGTATTTTTATATCAAGTTGATGATTTGTTTGATTTATTTTTAGTTGTTCTCTTAATAATGACAATTCTCTTGTTATTTCACTTATTTGTGTTCCAAGTTCTTCTCTTTCGTTTTTTATAACTAAACAACTATCTAGGCTTTCTTTTAATTCTTTGATTTCATCCCTTTGTTCTTTAATTTCATTTTTTAATTCTTCTATTTTAGATAAAAATTCATTTAGATCATAATTATTTGGATCGGTATTATTAGGGTTGATTGAAGAATTATTATTTATTATATCGCTATTGCTTTGTTCATCAAAAGAGTCGTATGAATAATTATTATATTCCGAATTATTATTTTTTTGATTGATTTGTTTTTTTAATGCTTTAATTTGCTTTTCTAACTTACTAATTTTTTCTATAAGATAATTATTTGATTCAAAACTTTCCTCAGGTTTAATATCATTATAATCATCATCTATTAATAAACTACTTCCAAATGTGCTATTTTGCTGTTCTAAATTACTATTTACTGTTTCTGATGTACTTTTATAATAATAATTACCATTATTTGATTTATTAAATTGACTATTTGACTTAAAATCTTTAGATGTAGTATCGCTATAATTATCATAATATGATAATAAACTTTTGCTACTAAAATCATTATTTTCTAAAGTGTTTTGTTGTTCTAATTGAATATTATTATTTTCTATAATAGGTCCTTTACTAAAAATAGTATTTGTTTTAGTAATTTTATTATTATTTTTATTTTTTTTTGATATATCAAATTTATCTAGATATACAATTTCTTCATTAATATCATTTTCTGTTTGTATTTCTTGATTTTTATAATTAATATATGAAACATTCGAAGTTTCAAAAATACTAGAAACACTTAGTTGTTTTTGATTATCTTTATTTTCGTTTAAATTTTTAGAAGTAGAGCTATATTGGTTAGTCATATCAGTCAATAATGTCGATGTTTCTTTATCTACTAAATGACTTTGTTTTTTATCTTCTACATTACTACCATCATTAAATTTTGTATTAAAAGACGATGTACTCGAACTTAAATTTTCAGTATTATTAATATCATTTTGATTTGCATTATCCTTTTTTTTATAATTTTCTGTGCTATTATAATTATTGCTATTTTCTAATCTTGTATTGCTAGAATCTGAATTGGTATTATTATCCATTGAATCTGGAAAAATACTGCTGTATGATTCTAAATTAGATCCATTATTATAATTTCCTAAATCATTTTCTTTATTTTGATTTTCTTCAGACCCTGTATCACTACTATTTTCATTGATATTAAATTTATTTGAATCTGAAAAAGATACACTAAAAGAAATATTTGAATTTTCATTAATTTCAGATTCAAAACCATTATTTTGGCTATAACCTAATAAATCATTTATATTTTGTGATTTTTCTGACAAATCATTATCTGAAGAATTATTCTTGTTTATTTTTTCTGATTCGTCTAGTTTATTTTTTTGTTCTAATTCAGAATTATTATTACTTTCATTATTTTCATTATCATTATCATCTTTATTATCATTAAAATTACTTTGACTAGAATTAATTATATTATCATCTTCTTTTTTGTTTTTATCACTATCAAAATATGAATCAAAAATAGAATTAGAACCACTATTATTAGGAT
>CATOJU010000105.1 GCA_951800555.1 uncultured Rickettsiales bacterium
TATTAATATTTTTGTTATTATTAATATTTTGATTTTTATTTTTAACAACTTCAATATTATTTTTTTTACTGCCATTAAGAAATTCGTTTTTAATACTTTCATTTCTTTTAATTATATCATCATCTATTTTATTTGTTGGTTTATTATTATTTATAACTATAGGAGTATTATTATTTTTAGCTATATCTAAAGTCGCTTCTGGTTTATTATTTGAAATTATAGAAGATTTCTGGCTACTTTTAATATTTTCTTTTTTACGACTAAACAGAGTACTAAATAAAGATTCTTTCTTTTGTGTTTTTTGTTGTTTGTTATTTTTATTTAAAGTTGAATTATTTAAAACTATTATATCATTATTATTTTTTGTATTATATTTGTCTTTTTTGTTATTTATAGAATTATTTATGGTTATTTCTTTAACATATTTTGAACTATTAAAATAGCTCTCTGGAATTTTAAAATCTCTTATAGTTTTTGGTTTTTGTGTTTTTTCTACAGTTTTTGCAAGAGTACTAATATCTTTATTATCAACCATTGTATCTATTACACTTTTTAAAGAATAGGCACTGCTCTCTAATACTAAATTTTCGTTTATTTTATTATCTTCGTTAATTCTTATTACTTTTTTATTGGTGCTATCGTTGAATTGTTTAACCCTATTATTTTGTTTTGTGATTTGTTGTTTTTCCATTAATTTTTCTTGATTAAAAGTTGGTCGTTTTTTTTCAAGATATATTACTCTACCATTTTTTCCAACAAGTCTATATCCAGTACTGGTATTTTCATTTACACAAGACACTAATACCATAGCTATAAAAAAATTAAAAATAATATTTTTCAAATTTAAACCTTAATCTGTTTATATAAATATAATAAAAGAAAATTTTAAAAAAATCAATATATTTTTTGATAAAAATATCAAAATATTTAATATGAATTATATTTAATATGAATCGTTTTTTCTTTTATATTTTTAAATTTTATATATTTTTTTTAATTAATATTAAATATTTTTAGTGTTTTGTTCCCGAAAAAATTCTTTATCAATATTACTTCTAGTATTATTAAAAATATTAAAATTATTTTTACTTTTTGCAAAATTTAATTTTGTATTTTTTCTTTTTAATGTTGTAGAATTTTTTCTTAATTTCCTAGTTATTTCATTATTTTTTTCTAATTTTGGTTCTCTATTCACCGTTTTAGATTGTTCTTTTTCTAAATTTATAGATCTATCTTGTATTTTACTTCTTTTATTCTCAACAGCTTTTACTATAGCCTTAATTCCAAATACTACCCCAGTTATCAATAATGCTGCACCAACTATTCCCGCTGCTAAAATTCCCCCACCAGCAGCTGCTGATACTCCAACTGCCGCCCCTATTATTTTTGATAATTTTATAATTCCTTTAATAATCACATAAGCAACTACTGCTGTAATACCTAATAAAATTTCTAATGTCCAATTTCTTCTTCTCATAATTTTTATCTCCTAAATAAATTTCCCAAATCTTATTTGATGTTTACTTTTAAGTTTATAAAAATCAAGTATTTTTTTTGATAATTTTTTTTAAATTATCATTGACTTTTAAATTTCATATTATCATAATTAATTTTAATTAAAATATTAGCAAAAAGAATGCGACTAAACATTGAAATAACTAAGAATTTACAAAACAAAATAAAAAATTATATAGCTAAAAAAGAAATAACTATAAAAGATCTTGTTACACAAGCAATTGAAGAAAAAATAGACAAAAAAACTCAAAAAAATTCAAATAATTTTACTGTAGGAATTATTTGTGGCGGCCCATCATCAGAAAAAGGAATATCATTAAATTCTGCAAGATCTGTTGCAGATCATATTGAAGATGATAATATAAAAGCTGAAATTTTTTATGTTGATGGAAATATAAATTTTTATAAAATAGATAGAAAAGAATTATATTCTAATACACCATTAGATTTTGAATTTAAATTATCGCAAAATAAAATTTTATCAAAAAGTGATTTTATAGAAGAATTAAAAAAAGTAGACATTGCTTTCCCTGTTATTCACGGTGATTATGGTGAAGATGGTCAACTTCAAGAATTGTTAGAAAAAAACAATATTCCATTTGTAGGAAGTAATAGCAAGGCTTCAAAAAATGGATTTAATAAAATTTCTACCAATAAAATATTAGCTGAAAATGGTTTTTATATTTTTCCATTAATTTCTTTTGAAGAAAATAAAAAAGAAAATAAAAAAATTATAGATAGATTTTTTGAATTAAATAAACTAAAAAAAGCAATTGTAAAACCAGCAAATGGAGGTTCTTCTATCGGGGTTTTTTGTGTCTATTCTCCAAATGAAGCTTTGGAAAAAGTAGAATATTTATTAAAACAAAAATTATCGCCAGTAATTATAGAGCCATTTTGTGTTGGCAGAGAGTTTACAGTAGTTATTATAGAAAACTTAAAAACAAGAAAACCAGTGGCCTTAATTCCATCAGGAATTGAAATGAACTATGATCATTATCAAATATTTGATTATAGACGAAAATATTTACCGACGGTACAAACTAGATATGCAACTCCAGCTAATTTTAAAAATGAGGAAATAGAAAAAATACAAAATTATTCAGAAGAAATTTACAGTTTATTTGGTTTTAATGATTTTGTAAGAATGGATGGATGGTTATTAAATGATGGAAGAATCTGGTTTTCTGATATAAATATTGCATCCGGAATGGAACAAAATAGTTTTGTTTTTCAACAGTCATCAAGAATTGGAATGAGTCACGGCGATTTTATAAGATACATTTTAAAATCTGCTTGTTTAAGATATGGAATTGATGTTCCAGAAAAAATTAAAAACATTGACAATAAAAAACAAATTAATGTTTTATTCGGTGGTGCAAATGCTGAAAGGCAAGTATCATTAATGAGTGGAACAAATGTTTGGTTAAAATTGAGAAAATCAAAAAAATACCACCCTACCCCATTTCTTTTAGATAAAAATAATGATATTTGGAAATTACCATATTGTTATACTTTAAGTCATACAGTTGAAGAAATTTATGAAAATTGCGTAAATGCAGAAAAAAATAATGAAAGAAGTCAATATTTTGTTAATAAAATTTGTGAAAAATTAGATTTAAAACATTATGAAATTGAGTTACCTAAAAAATATAATTTTGATGAATTTGTTAGTTTATCAAAAGAAGAAAAAGCTTTTGTTTTTATAGCTTTACATGGTGGAAAAGGAGAAAACGGAACTATTCAAGAAATTTTAACAAATAATAATATATTATATAATGGCTCAGAAAAAGATGGTTCTGCTTTAGGAATGGATAAATATAAAACAGGTATAGTCATAAATAATTTACACGATAAAACTTTAATTTCAGCGCCAAAAATACAGTTTACAATTGAAGAATTTAGTAATTATCACATTAATGATTATGAAAAATTTTGGAATGAAGAAGTAATAAAATTAGGAACTAATAGTTTTATTATAAAACCAGGAATGGATGGAAGTTCTGCTGGGGCGGCTAGAATTTATGATTGTTCTGAATTTAAAACTTATGTTGATATTTTAAAAGATGGGATTCCTTATATCCCAGCAAACACTTTTAAAAATCAACAAAATATAATAGAAATGCCAAGTAATATAGAACAATACTTTATATTAGAAGCTTTTATTGAAACAGATGATATATTTTTAAAAAATGGTACGATAAATTATACACCTATTACTGGTTGGTTAGAATTAACAGTTGGTTTATTAGAAAAAGATAAAAATTATCATTCTTTTTATCCAAGTATAACTGTAGCTGAAAACAAAATTTTAACAATTGAAGAAAAATTCCAAGGTGGAACAGGAGTTAATTTGACCCCTCCTCCAGAAAATATAATTAGTAAAACATTTATAGAAAAAATAAGACAAAATATAGAAAAAGCAGGTAAAGTTATGAATTTAAAAAATTATGCTAGGCTTGATATTTTTGTAAATGTTAAAACTGAAAAGATTATATTGATTGAAGCTAATACTTTGCCGGCTTTAACCCCGTCAACTGTATTTTTCCAACAGGCTTTAAAAGATGAAAATCCTATGAATCCAAAAGAATTATTGGAAGAAATTGTTAAATTAAAAGATTTTTAAAAATTAAAATAAATTTCTATTTATTTTTTTTAATTTATATAATTTATTGATCTTTTGTATGAAAATAATAATTATGTAATTTTTTATAC
>CATOJU010000106.1 GCA_951800555.1 uncultured Rickettsiales bacterium
TTTTCATTAAAGTATAACAAAAATATTTATTTATATCTTTTTCTGCTCCCAAATTTTTTTTATAACTTCGCTTTTCCCAATATTTTTCATCAACTTCTGCACCACTTAAATATACAGAAACTGTTTGCTTAAGATTTGCTGTTGCAAGTTCATTGTCTTCTATATTATTACTTTTTGCAGTTTCTTCATAGGCATCATATATCTCTGATGCAATTTCACTGGCTATAACAGCTCTAGCTCTAACTTCTGCTCCTTTTTGACATAGCTCTTGATTTATATTATCAGCTTTAGATACAAAATATTTATACTCACTCTTTTTAGGATTATATACCATTTTTTTAACCCACTTAGGTTGATTTTGAACAGATGCATCTGTTACAATATAATCCTTTCTAATTTTATTACAAGACATTAATAAACATAGTGTCATTATATTAATTATTTTGTTTTTTTTATTCATTTCTTTTTTAAAATTTTTCTCAAAAAAATAATATATTTGTTAAATTAAAAATCAAGTGTTTTTAAGAATACAAAAAAGTACAAATTTAATTGCTATTAGTTGATTTTTTATAATTTCAAAAACTTGAAATTTTATTTTAATTTATTTATTGTATATCACAACAATATTTTAACTTTATTTTTCGAAATGGATAAAAAAAAATTAGTCTTAGTAGATGGATACAGCTTTTTTTTCAGAGCATATTTCGCCATAAAAACAATGAAAAGAAAAACAGATGGCTTTCCAGTAAATGGAATTTATGGTTTTACAAGAATGTTAATAAATCTAATAATAGATCTTAAATCAACACACATAGCTGTTATTTTCGATACTGGAGGAAAAACATTCAGACATGAAATATTTCCAAACTATAAAGCTAATAGACCCCCTGTTCCAGAAGATATGAAACCACAATTTCCAATTATCAGAGAAGTTGTTGATGTTTTAAATATAAAAAGTATTGAAAAACAAGGTTATGAAGCAGATGATATAATTGCCACCTTATCTAAAAAAGCAGAATCAGAGGGCTATGAGGTTTTAATAATTTCGGGCGATAAAGATTTAATGCAATTAGTTAATGATAATATATTTTTATATGATACGAAAGAATCAAAAAAAATTGGAATAGAGCAGGTTAAAGAAAAATGGGGTGGTATTGAACCAAAGCAATTATTAGATGTTTTATCTCTAATGGGCGATGCTGCTGATAATGTGCCTGGTGTTCCATCTATAGGAGAAAAAACCGCTGAAGATTTAATAAAAACATATGGTAATATTGATAATTTAATTAAAAATATAGATTCTATAAAACAAGAGAAAAGAAAAAAGACTATAAAAGAAAATATGGATAGTCTTCTTTTATCAAGAAAACTAATAACATTAAATGATAATGTTGATTTAGACTTGGATATAAATGATTTATCTTTTAAAAATTTCGATCCATCAGTATTTTTAAATTTTTTATATAGAATGGAGTTTAATAGTATTGCTAGAGATGTGGAAAAAATATTTTTTGATGAAAAACAAGAAAAAATAACTAAAAAAAGCAAAGTTTATAATTATAAAAAAATAACAGATATTGAAACTTTACAGAATATTGTGAATAGCTTGATTGAAAATAATAATAAAGTTATTTTTGACATAGTTACAGAAAATATTGATGATTATAATAATATAAAAACAATTTGTTTTTTAGATGAAAATAAAAAAAATATATTTTACATTTGTATAGATAATAAAGAAGCAATTACAGATGATTTTTTTGCAGAAAAAGAGAAAAATGATTGTTTATGTTTAAAAAATACATTAAATATAATCAGTCCTTTATTTGAGAATAATAAAATATCAAAAATTTCCTATAATATAAAAAAACAAATCAGAATTTTAAAAGCATTTAATATAGATATAAAAAATTATGAAGATATAGGTGTAATGTCTTATTTACTTGATAACGGTAGGTTTGAAAATCAATTTTTATCAACTATTATATCATATTATTTATATAACAATGTTGAATTTAAAATAGATAATATAGAAAAAAATAATTTTTTTATACAACAATATGAAAAAGGTAAAAATTTAAAATCTTTAGAGATTTATGATGTTTTTGAATTTTTCTGTCAAAAAATAGAAATATTAAATATATTATATAAATTGATTTATCAAAGATTAGAAGAAGATGAAAAATTAAAAAAATTATACAAAGATATTGAAAAACCTTTAATATTAGTACTGGCAAATATGGAATTTGAGGGTGTAAAAATTGATATAAATGAATTGAATAATTTATCAAATTATTTTGAGGAAAATCTAAAAAATATTGAAATAAAAATTTATAAAGAAGCCGGATTAACCTTTAATATTAATTCACCTAAACAGCTAGGCGAAATACTTTTTGAAAAATTAAATTATCCTTGTGGTAAAAAGTCTAAAAAGTCAGGATATTATTCAACAGATATGGAAATTTTGGAAGATTTATATGAAAAAGGTTTTGAAATTGCAGGTGATATTTTAGAATATAGACATTTTACGAAATTAAAAAATACCTATAGTGATGTTTTACCAAAATTAATAGACAAAAATAATAGAGTTCATACAACTTATTCAAATATCTACGTAATTACTGGCAGGTTAAGCTCAAGCAACCCAAATTTGCAAAATATTCCAATAAGAACAGAAGATGGTGAAAAAATTAGAAAAACTTTTGTAGCAAAAAATGGTTATAGTTTTATAGGTGCAGATTATTCACAAATAGAATTAAGAATTTTGGCAGAGTATGCAAATGTTTCAAAATTAATAGAAAATTTTCAAAATGGTTTAGATATACATACAGAAACAGCAAAAAAAGTTTTTAATACACAAGAAATTACTTCTGAAATGAGAAGGGTTGCAAAAGCAATAAATTTCAGTATAGTTTATGGCACTAGTTCCTATGGACTTGCAAAGAGATTAGATACAAGTAATTTTGCAGCAAAGAATTATATGACTAATTATTTTAATATGTATCCAGAAGTAAAGGATTATATGGAAAAAACAAAAGAATTTGTAAAACAAAATGGTTATGTAAAAACTATGTTTAACAGAGTATGTTATATAGATTTAAATGGAGCTAGAAATCAGCAAAAGCAATTTTTGGAAAGATTGGCTATAAATGCGCCTATACAGGGAACTGGGGCAGATATAATAAAAATTGCTATGATTAAATTGTCAGAAAGAATTAAAAATCTTGATGCAAAAATTATTTTGCAAGTTCATGATGAATTGTTGATTGAGGTAAAAAACGAATATATTGAAGAAGTTAGTAAAATTGTAAGAGATGTTATGGAAAATATAGTTGATTTTAAGATACCTTTACCTGTTGAGATTAAAATTGGGAAAAATTGGGCAGAGGTGCATTAGTGTGTAACTTATCATTTTTTAGTGGTGGCTAAAAATAATAGGTTTGTTTATTGTGAATTATCTGCCTATTTCTTGATTGGTGGTTTGCTGTTTTTCAAAAGCTTCTGTAAAAGCTTCATTAGCTTCTATTAAAGAATCTTTAGAAAGCGCATTTGCTCCTATACCAAGACCAGTACAAGCTGATACTAAAGCAACAGGAAGGCCAACAATTGAAATAGCACTTATACCAGCTACTAAAAACGCTCCTGCTGCACGACCTAATTTTTTATCACGTTCTTCTTTCATTAAATTAATATTTTCTTTTATTTCTCCTATCATTTCTTTTTTTAATCCTTTTTCTTCAGCGATAGTAAATATTGTTTTATTTCCATTATTTGGTTTATAATCAAGCCCTAAAAGACCATTTTTTTTAACTAAATTTTTAAATTTTTCTATATCATTATCTTTTAAAGCTTTAAAAAGTTTTTTTCCTATTATTTTTCTTTTTCTTTTAATTTT
Organism: uncultured Rickettsiales bacterium; assembly: GCA_951800555.1. Taxonomy (GTDB): domain Bacteria; phylum Pseudomonadota; class Alphaproteobacteria; order Rickettsiales; family UBA1997; genus CATOJU01. The sequence goes on from CATOJU010000106.1 coordinate 3,896, forward strand.
TTTATTTAATTTTACAGAATCTCCTATATCACTATTTACCTCTATATTTTTGTTATTTTCTAGATTATCAAGAATTTGTCTTCCTGCTCTTCCTTTTTTTTCTTTTTTCTCTTTTTCTAATTCACTCTCTCTCTCTTCCTCTTCTAATTTATTTTCTTCTTCGTTATCGTAAAAAGTATCTTCATTTTTATATGAAAAATCATTATTATCAGTCATATTATA
>CATOJU010000107.1 GCA_951800555.1 uncultured Rickettsiales bacterium
TAAAATATTAATTTATTTTTTCTAATTAAATATATTAACAATATATATAAATTTTTTCATAAATTTCTTGACTATTATAAATATTGTTTATATTATTAAGCATATATATCAAATAAAATTAATAACAAAAATAGGGATATAATATGTCAAGAGTATGTGACTTAACAAATAATGGTATTTTAACTGGTAATAAAGTATCTCATTCAGCAATAAAAAACAAAAGAAAATTTTTACCAAATTTACAAAATATAACTTTAAAAAGTGATGCTTTAAATCAAAATTTCAATTTAAAAATTTCTACTAAAACATTAAGAACTATAAATAAATATGGGTCTTTAGATTCATTTTTAATAAATTTTGGTTTTAATAATTTAAGTGAAAAAGGTAAAACTTTAAGAAAAAAAGTTATGAAAATTCTTATGAAAACTGGTGAATATGAAAATATTAAAATAATTAAAAAAAGTATTATGAAAGATGGTGCAAGAGCAAAACTTACTAAAAAAGAAAAAGAACAACAAGAACAACAAAAATTAAGTGAAAACGAATAAAATCTGGTAGTCAAAAATGACTAAAAAGATTGTTGTTGCAATGTCAGGCGGTGTAGATAGTTCTACGACCGCTTTTAAACTTTTGAAAAACGGTTATGAAGTTATAGGTATTACACTTTCTATGGGAAGAAACTGTGATGAGAAAGCTATAGAAGATGCTAAAAAAGTTGCTTCAATTATGGAAATAGAGCATAAAGTTGTAGATGTTAATAATCAATTTAAATCAAATGTTATAGATTATTTTATAAATTCATATTTATCAGGAGATACACCAAATCCATGTGCTATTTGTAATAAATTTGTAAAATTTAAAGTTATAATTGATTTTATGAAAGAAATTGGTGCTGATTTTGTAGCAACAGGTCATTATGCTAAAATTATAAATAATGATGGTAATTATGAGTTACATAAAGCTAATTGTCTTGAAAAGGATCAATCATATTTTTTATCAACTTTAAATTATGAATATCTAAAATATATAAAATTTCCATTAGAAGAAGAAAATAATAAAGATGATGTAAGAAAAATAGCGCAAAAAATTAGCCAACATATTGCAACTAAAAAAGATAGTCAAGGTATTTGTTTTATTGATAAAGATTATAAAAAGTTTCTTGCTGATAATGTAGAATCTATTTTTAAAAAAGGAGATATAAAACATATAAACGGGAAAATTTTAGGAAAACATAATGGTATTGTAAATTATACAATAGGACAAAGGAGGGGGATAGGTGTATCTTATGGAAAGCCGATTTATGTAGTTAAATTTGATGTTGAAAATAACATTGTTTATGTTGGAGATGAAAGTGATCTTTATTTTGATAATTTATTAATAAAAAATCTAAATTTGCTATCAAATTTATTTGAGGATAAAATTTATACGATAAAATTAAGATCAACACATAAAGGACAAGATGGTAAAATAAAGCTTTTGTGTAATAATATGGCTGAGGTAAAATTTTTAGAAAAAACGAGAGCTATTACAAAAGGGCAATTGTGTTGTATTTATGATGGTAATCTTGTAGTAGGTAGTGGTTGGATTTGCTAGTTTTTATATTTAATTAATATAAAAGAATAAAAAAAATTTAAAAAAGCTTTACTAAGTACTTTTAATTGTTCATTTTCCCAATATCTTTGGTATTTATTAATATTATTATTTTATATATTAATGATATAACTATACTTCTTAAGTCAAAATATTGTTTTTATTTTAATTTTATTACACTATCGACTTTAATGGTAAATAGTTATAAAAATACTACTTTTATAGATTTACTTAATAAATGCAAATTAAAAAAGTTTATTGTATTTATAAAAATATAATGTATTATATTAAATAATATTTATATTTTAAAAAAATGAAAAATTTATTTAATTATACATTAACGGAATTAGAAAATATTATTACAACTAAATACAATACTAAAAAATTTGTAGCAAAACAAATTTGGGGATGGCTATATTGTAAAGGTATAAAAAATTTTAATGAAATAAACAATATTTCCAAAGATTTAAAAATAAAGTTAGAAAAAGATTTTAGTATAAATAGGCCTAAAATTATAAAAACTTTATCATCGGAAGATGGTACAATAAAATGGCTTTTAGAATTAATTGATGGCGAAAAAATAGAATTAGTTTATATTCCATCTGCTGATAGGGGTACTTTGTGTATATCTTCTCAAGTTGGTTGTTCTATGGGTTGTAAATTTTGTAATACTGGCTCACAAGGTTTTACAAGAAATTTAGAAGTATATGAAATAGTTGGACAAATTATGGTTGCTAGAGATGAATTAAACGAATGGGAAAATATAAAAAAAAAGATTGGTGAAGGAAGAAAAATTACAAATATTGTAATAATGGGGATGGGGGAACCTCTTCTTAATTATGATAATATTATAAAAGCAATGAAAATTATAAATGATGAAAATGGAATTGCTTTTTCTAATAGAAGAATAACACTTTCTACTTGTGGTTTAGTACCGAAAATTTTTGATTTAGCAAATGATTTAAAATTAAATCTTGCAATTTCTTTACATGCAACAACTGATGAGATAAGAAAAAAAATAATGCCTATTTCTGAAAAATATAGTATTGAAGAAATAATGGAAGCTTGTAAATATTATGCAAAAAATACTAATTATAGAAGAATTACATTTGAATATATTATGATAAAAGATTTAAATGATTCTATTGATGACGCTAAAAGATTAATAAAATTAGTAAAAAAATACAACATACCAGCAAAATTTAATTTGATTCCATTTAATCCTTGGAATGGTTGTATTTTTAAAGAACCATCTAAAGAGGATACTATTTTAAAATTTGCAAAATATATAACGGATGCAAGATATCCATCTCCTATAAGATTTTCTAGAGGACAAGATATTATGGCTGCTTGCGGGCAATTAAAAAGTAAAAAATAATATCATTATAAAAAAAATATTGTTATGCTATTGTATTCATAATAATTATTGGTATTTTAATAAAAAATACAATTAATAATTAAAAAAACTAACCTATTAATTTAGTTGGTAGGTTAGTTTTTCAAAATAATAATTCAATTTTAAGTGCTTTATTACTAAAGGATTGAATTTTTTGATATATTAAAATTTATTCTAGGAATACCCTATAATATGCTTTACATTGTATATATAAATTTATATATAAAAAATTAATTTTTAGTGTTATTTTTGATACTTTTAACTAATTCTTCAAAAGATTTTGGTTCTCTTATAGCCATTTCAGAAAGCATTTTTCTATCTATAACTATATTATTTTTATTTAATAAACTCATAAAATCAGAATATGTTAAATCATATTGTCTAACACTTGCATTTATTCTTTGAATCCATAAAGATCTAAAATCTCTTTTTCTAGTTCTTCTATCTCTATATGCATATTGTAGTGCTTTTTCACCTCTTTCTCTTGCAATTCTAAGACAATTTTTAGCTCTTCCTCTAAAACCCTTAGTAATTTGTAAAGTTTTTTTTCTTCTGGCCTTAGAAGCTACATTATTTGTTGATCTAGTCATATTTACCTCTTTCTTAATTTTTTAAAATAAATTATGTATTTCTTTAAAAGAGTTTTGCTATTGCTTGGAGACACTACATCTTGTTTTCTTTTATCTCTAATTTGTTGTTTACTCCTTTTTGTCATACCGTGATTCTTTCCAGTATTTTTATGAAGAATCTTTCCTGTTCCAGATATTTTATATCTGCCTTTGGTTGTACTTTTTGTTTTTAATTTAAATTTCATCTTCTTAAATTTTTTTTAGATATCTATACAATTAGGTGTATAATAAATGGTGGGACAAGTAGGATTTGAACCTACGACCAAGACGTTATGAGCATCCTGCTCTGACCAACTGAGCTATTGTCCCTTACTTCAGGTATATTATAAATTTATTTTTTTTAAAAGTCAATAGGAAATTTTTGGATTAATGGGCATTGCAACTTAAACAGTTTACTTTTAAATTTCTTATATTAATATACAACATTATCATTAACAAATTATTTTATTAGTAAATTATTTTATTAACAAAACAGATAGAATATTATGTGTATAGAAGG
>CATOJU010000108.1 GCA_951800555.1 uncultured Rickettsiales bacterium
TAAATAATTTAATTTCTAAGTAATTTTTTTTTGCTTTTTTAAATTCCTCTGATGTATATTTATTTATATAATAATCAATATAATTTTCATTATTATTGTATTCAAATTCATCTATTTCAGAACCACTAAATTCTTCTGAAATATCTATAAGATTATTATTTATATTTGATAGATTTTCCATTTTATCTCCTAAAATTTTTTAATAGTATACAAATGCATATTAAATATTAAATATTAATATTACAATAATTTTATATAAAATTTATATAAAAACTACAATTTGTAGAAGATTAATTTATTTTATTCTTTATAATATCAACAATTTCATTAAAAATACTCAAATTTTGTATACTTTTCCTATAGGAATTATCAACAATTTTCTTAACTTCAAAAGGATTTTGAAATAAAAAATCAACTTTTTCAAATAAAGTTTTAGATTTATTATCTTTTAAAATAATACAACCATCAATATTTGACAATTCTTTAAATAACATATAATTATTTTCAATATATGGACCAGTTACAGTACAACAATTGTGTCTTATAGCTTCAGCTGGCGTATGCCCTCCAATACCCTTTTGTAAAGAACCTCCCATAAAAACTATACTAGATAAATCAAAAAATGTTCCTAAATTCCCTATTTTATCATATATATAAAATTCTGTATTTTCATCTATATCTTTGTCAGAAGTAGTTATAATGTAATTAATATTATTATTTTCTAGAATTTTTTCAACTTCTTTAATCCTATTTGGATGTCTAATTATTAATATTGTCATAATATTATTATAAACTTTTTTTAACATATTATGAGTTTCTACTATAATTTCTTCCTCGCCTTTATGACTACAATTTACAAGCCAAATTTTTTTATCTTTTGTTTTTTCTTTAAGATATTTATATAATTTTTCATCTACATTACTTCTATCAGCGAAAAATTTAGTATTAACTAAAAATTGTACATTTTGAACTCCTAGCATTATAAACCTTTTATAATCACTTTTCGATTGCGCTAAACAAATATCAATACTATCAAATATAGATTCTTTTAATTTTTTATTTACATACCAAAATTTAAATGATTTTTTCGACATTTTTCCATTTAAAACTATGATAGGACACATTTTTTTTGTCATAGTAAATAAATTCGGCCAAAATTCAGATTCTACATTAACTAGAATATCAGGTCTCCAATGCTTTAAAAATCTTGCTATACAAAATTGAAAATCTATTGGAACAAATTGATGTATTACAAGTTTATTGTTTTTTATTTCTAATTTTTTTATTCTTTCGGCAACATTTTCTGCACTAGTCAGTGTTGTAGTAGTTATTAATATATTATAATTTCCTTCATCATTTAATTTTTTAATTATGCTCCAAGCAGAATTTATTTCTCCCAAACTAACCGCATTAAACCAAATAAGTTTTCCTTCAGGCTTTACTATTTTTGTTTTTCCAAATCTTTCAGGAAATCTTTTTTTATCTTCTTTGCCTTTAAATTTTCTAATTAATAAATATATGTATATTAAAGGATAAACAATTATTAAAATTAATCTATAAAGAAATATACTTAACCCTATTCGCGCTTTTAATTTTATCATTTGTATTACCATAATTATTTTATAAATGTGATTTTATATAATCTGCAACACGATCCAATTCATTTATTGATTTAGTCTCAAATTCCTCAAAATTATCACCATTTGATAGTTCTATTTTTCTAATTAAATTTTTATTTAAAAGTGAATTACAAAACGATATATGTTTTTTTTCAAGTGATTCATCTGGCATGTAAACATATACGGGTTTTCCAATAGTTATTATTTCTGTTATCATTGATATTGAATCACCGGTAACAAAAGAAATCTTTCCTTCTTTCACGAAATAATAATAAGGATTTAAAAATGCACTTTTCCCCCATTTATATAAAAAATAACTGCAATTTAAATTTTTTTCTATTACTTTTATATAATTATCTGTAGTTCTTCTACTGGTAGAAATTAATAAAGTCCCATTATGTTTTTTTACAAAACTAGAAATTTGTTTAACTAATTCTGCAAATTTAACTATATCAAATTTTTTATTTTTAGTATTTCCACCAACTACAAAAAAATAATATGGTTTATTGTAATTTTTTAATTTGTCTTCCCAAAAATCTTTAGTTTTATCATCTATAACAGCTGTTACATCAGGGTTGCAAAGAGAACCTTCAAATCTTAATATATTATTGAATTTATCTTTTATACCTTCATCATGTTCTGGTAACAAAACAAGATTGAAATTTTTAAATGAATAGTTTGGATTTAATATACTTATTATTTTTACTTCTTTTTTAAATTTTTTAAAAATATATTTTTTTAAATAAATAGCTATGCCCGCTAACCGCCTTCCAGCAAATACAATAATATCTGGATATTCTTCTTCTTTTAAATTAAGTAAATTGTCACTTTCTTCAAAATCTATTCCTATTTTATATGGTTTTATACAATTTGGAATCGCTATTAATCTTGTATATTCTATATTTTTTTCAATTATATCATTACTTAATTTTTTAGCAAGGAAATCTGTTTGTTTACTACTACCTATTCTAAAATCTTTTAATGCCCAAACTTTCATTTTTTATTTTATTTATATATAAATTATTCACAATTAATGATATATGATTATAAATTAAAAGTCAACATTTATAAAATTAAAATGGTACTGTGCCCAATAACTCTATATTTATTTTGTATCAAATACTTTATGCAGTTTTAATCTTAATATATTACTGTTACAAAAATTAAAATTAAAGAATAATTGGGTAGTACAAAAAATTAAAATAAAGTTGATTTATAAAAATTAAAGTTTAAATTAATATTGATTTAATTTAAAATTATGGAGATTATATGTCTGAAAATAAAAAAGATTTTGTGGTATTAACCGAAGAACAGTTTAACAAGATACCGGACGACGTCACCCCTTATAGAAACTTTTTTAAGCTGATGAAAATATTAAAAAAATATGAAAAAGATGGAGTTTATGAAATTCCTAAAAATAATGAAGAGGTAATTGAAGCTTTAAATGATTGTAAAATTCTTTCTTATATAGTTGAAAAAGAAGAAGATGATATTTTAAGAGTTTTTGTTGAATGTGGTGCTGATGTAAATGCACAGGATGAATATGGTAGAACACCATTACATTATGCAAATAAAGACTCTATTGAATATTTAATTAAAAATGGTGCTAATGTAAATGAAAAAGATAATAGTGGTCAAACACCATTACATTGTGCGGCCGAAAAAGGAAAAGTAGACGTAATTGAATATTTAATAGGAAAAGGTGCTGATGTAAATATAAAAGATAAATTGGGTCAAACACCATTACATTATGCAAATAAAGACTCTATTGAATATTTAATTAAAAATGGCGCTGATGTAAATGCAAAAGATGAATATGGTAGAACACCATTACATTGTGCAAATGAAGACTCTATTGAATATTTAATTAAAAATGGTGCTAATGTAAATGCAAAAGATGAAGATGGTCAAACACCATTACATAGTGCAGCTGTTTGGGGAAAAGTAGACGCAGTTAATATTTTAATTAAAAATGGTGCCGATGTAAATAAAAAAGATAAATATGGTAAAACACCATTAAATTATGCAATTGAAATGAAAAATGAAAACCTAATTCAATATTTAATTGAAAATGGTGTTGATGTAAATGTAAATGTAAAAGATAAAGATGAAAAAACACCATTATATTATGCAATTGAAATGAAAAATAAAGACCTAATTAAATATTTAATTGAAAATGGTGCCGATGTAAATGCAAGAGATGAAGATAATCAAACACCATTACATCTTGCAGCTAAACAGGGAGATAAGGACATAGTTGAATATTTAATTGAAAAAGGTGCTAATGTAAATGCAA